>JBLNBY010000247.1:0-2519 GCA_050260295.1 Bacteroidota bacterium | reverse complement strand
CGGGGGGGCGGAGCGTTAAGGCTTGCTGGGCGATGGGGCACGCCGACCTGGCTATAGAGCCTCAGCTATTGCGAACAGCTTCTCCGTTCGTTGCCAGCCAGGCGCGCAAATGCTCCGTGCTGTCGATTTCGAACAAAGCGTCAGCAAGTTCGAGCACCTTCGCCGGCGGCAATGCACGGACTGAGGATTCAACATCAGCCGGTACCTGGCCCAGTCGCTTACGAAACTGGCGTAGAACCACCTCTACGTAACCCTTGACCATGCCATCTGCCAGACCTTTTGCTTCACCCCTGGCTAGCCCCTCTTGAAACCCCTCTTCGTGCAAGGGAGTCCAGATCTGTTCCACGGCCTCTGCCTCCTTTGGGTTGAAGGATTCAAGAACCTGCCTCACCCGTCGCCGTTCGTCGCCGCTCAGGTGCATGTACGCTTGAAAAACGCGGTAAGTAACTGTCGGTCCTGTGGCTCGTTCACCGTCCGGACCAGACCGCGGTAGAACGCGATAGCCACCTGCACCCGTTCAGTTGCGTCCTGCAAACTCCCTGCGGCAACCCCCAGCAGAGCCAGTGCTACGGGTAACGCTACGGGGTTACCAATACCAGCGAGCTCCCGCCAGCCTATCCGTCTTAAGTGTACCGCATGGAAGTTGAACCGTAACGTCTCGATCTCGACTCCGTACTCGACCCAGGATTCCAACTGGCAGGCGTCTGCAGCACATTTGTCATCACCGCTCGTCGCTTTTCTGGGGTGTTCGTAAGCCTTTGTTGCGAAAAGGTATATAGCGATCGGAACAACGCGATGGGAGTGGCGCTGGGTGATACCGGCGTAGTAGGTGTACATTCGCCTGGCAAACCCTGATTCCGGGGTGGCCTGCACCTCGACATGGATGAGTACCGGTTCGCCGCTCCCGGCCAGCTTCACCTCGGCCAATATGTCAACAACCTTCCTGCGGTCACCCAGCAACTCCTGCTGTAGAAACGTAACCCTGCTCATGTCCAGCTTGTCGGCCACGTTGGGCAGGAAAAGACACACGAACTCGGGCAGGAACCGCTCGAGGAGACTCTTGAAGAGCCGATCATGCGAGAGTCCCCTTCCCTGCGGCTCAATTCCTTCCGCCGACATCACTTCACCGCCCCACTGGAAACGCAAACCAGCCCATCGCCCATGGTAGCACGGCGGGTGTGTCGAAGCGTGTCCAATCCGGTCGGCCGCTCGGAAGATGATCCGGGGAGCTTGGGCAGGTGCGGGGCGAGAATCGTGTATGTGGGCATACGACATGTCATATGGAACAGGTGATGCAGTCACGCGAGAATACGGCCTTGCGGTGCTACCACCATGCGGCCATGCAATAGCAATGCCCCAGCTACAAAGGAGGAGCGGCGCGTTAAGGTTTGCTGGATTCGTAGAAGATGCCAGCGCACCCCGCCTACATTTCCTCTGGTGCGGCCAACCCAAGCAGTTTCAACCCGTTGCGAATCACCTGGCGCGTCGCGTCTGTCAGAAGGAGCCGTTCTAGTTCCGCGTCGCTGCCAATTACCCGGTGCACATGGTAGAACGTGTTGAATGCACCGCACAGCTGAAGAAGATAGCGAGCCACTGGGGACGGGTCCCTCTCAGCCGCAGCCCTGAGCACCGCCTCGGGATAGCGGAGCAGTAGCTTGGCGAGCTCCACCTCTTCAGGCGACGTCGCCTTGTCCCATGCTGCTTTGTTGTCCGTCGAGGTCCCCGGGCAGTCGGAGGGCAACGAACGCGGATCGGGGGACGCCTTTCGCAAGAGGCTGCAGGCACGCGCGTGCGTGTATTGTACGTACGGCCCAGTATCGCCCTCCAGATTCAATGCCGCCTCCCAGCTGAAGCTGATATCGGTCTGGCGATTATGGGCAAGCATACCAAACGCCACTGCGGCCAGGCCGACCTGGTAAGCCACTTCCTTCTTGTCGGGGATATGAGGGGAGCGCTCGTCGATGAGAGCCAGCGAGCGAGAGGCTGCCTCCTCGATCACCTGCTCCAGGAGAACCACGTGGCCCCGCCGGGTCGACATGGTCCGCCCGCCCCACGTCACCCAACCGAATCCCACGTGTTCGCACCGTTCGACCCAGGAGAAGCCCATCTTGCGCAAGACCGCAAACAGCTGTTGGAAATGGAGCTGTTGCTGGTTGGCCACTACGTAGAGCATGTGGTCGAAGTGGTACCTCTCCCAGCGGTCGATCGCGCCGCGAGGTCCCGGGTCGCGTACAGAGTCGCTCCGTCCTTCTTCTTGATCAGGCAAGGAGGAAGATTGTCCAATGGTACGACGAGAGCACCCTCGCTCTCCTGCAATAGCCCTGCCTTCCTCAGCTGTTCGACAAGGATGTGCGTATGGGCATAATAGAGGCTCTCTCCATCGTACGAGTCAAAGGAGATCCCCATGCGGGAGTAGACTCGTTTGAGGTCCCGGACGCTCCAGTCCCGGAATTGCTGCCACAGTGCGGTGGTTTCCGGATCACCGTCCTCAAGCCGGCAAAACCAAGCCCGGCCTTCGT
>JBLNBY010000246.1:0-7301 GCA_050260295.1 Bacteroidota bacterium | reverse complement strand
ATTGCTCGGAAGGTCGACGCAATCATCGTTAACCCGGTCGATCCGCAGGGTATCATGTCCGCGATCAAGAAGGTCCATGCCAAGAAGATCCCCCTGATCAACGTGAACAGCCAGATGGTGCCGGAAGCGAAGCCGCTCTCCTTCGTGGGTCACAACACCTATTCCTTCGGTTACGTCGCCGGCCGGGACCTGGCCGCGATGTACGACAAGAAGCACGGCAACCCCAAGGAGATCCAGGCTGCGTTCCTGATGGGCTTCCCGAAGGAGCTTTACTCCCAGGATGAGTCGAACGGCATGATCTCCGGGTTTGTCTCCTACTACCTCGAGAAGTACAACAAGGTGAACTTCAACGTCGTCGCCACCCGATACGGTCACTGGCAGGCCGACACCGCTCTCAAGGAAGCCGAGGACATCCTGACGGCCAACCCGAACCTGGACATCCTGTTCACGCTCGACGGCAACATGCTGATGGGCGCCTACTCCGCGATCCAGTCCGCCGGCAAGCAGGGCAAGATCATGGTTGCCACCGCTGGTGGGCGGAAAGAGGAGCTCCAGCTTATCCAGGATCCGAAGAGCGGCGTGGTGTCGAGCGCCCTGGTCGACCCGCGGAAGGAAGGCAAGTGGGCAGTGTACCTGGCGGCCAACGCCGCTAAGAAGTACGACGTGCCGGCGACCTTCCACATCCCGGTTGTGGGCATCAACACGGAGAACGTCAAGGACTTCTATAACCCGAAGTCCAAGTACTAGACCGCACCACGTGGGGCGGGGCGCGCCACCCGCACGGGTGGCGCGTCACCCTCTACGCCTGTGGACAGAGGTGAACCAGATGGCCGCGCTTCTTGAAGTGAACGGTGTTACCAAGCAGTTTGTGGGTACGCGGGCACTGGACGGTGTCTCCCTGGACGTCCGGTCCGGGGAAGTGCATGGCTTGGTCGGCGAGAACGGCGCCGGCAAGTCGACGCTGATCAAGATCCTCTCGGGGGCGTACACCGCTGACTCGGGAACGATCCACTTCGACGGCCGGACAGTCCACGCGTGGTCTCCGAATCAGGCCCGGGAGGCGGGGATTGTCACCATCTACCAGGAGTTCAGCCTCGTTCCGGAGTTGAGCGTGGCAGAGAACATCTTCCTGGGACGGCTCCCGGCGGCCGGCGTGCGGGGGATCGTCAGCTACCGCAAGCTGACGCAGGCCGCGCGAGAGATCCTGGGCCAACTGGAGTTGGACATCGACCCTGACGCCGCAATCAAGACCCTTGGCGTGGCCGAACGCCAGATGGTCGAGATCGCCCGGGCGTGGTCGGTTCGGCCGAAGCTCGTCATCTTCGACGAACCCACGGCCGTTTTGGGCTTGAACGACATCGACCGGCTGCATGTGCTCATCCAACAGCTCAAGGAGCGGGGCGTGGGAATCCTCTACGTCTCCCACCGCCTGGAAGAGATCGTCAAGCTTTGCGACCGGGTGACCGTGCTCAAGGACGGCCGACTCTCCGGCCACCTGACCCGGGAGGAGTTCACGCAGGAAAAGATCGTTCAACTCATGATTGGGCGACCGACTCGCGACCTCAGACTGGGCGGGCATAGCACAGCCAAGACGGTGTTACAGGTACAGGGGCTTTCCGCCCCGCCGAAGGTGGCTGATGTGTCGTTCGAGCTGCAGGAGGGGGAGATCCTCGGGATCGCCGGCCTCGTGGGCAGCGGGCGAAGTGAGATGGCCCGGGTCCTGTTCGGCATCGATCGACGGCAGTCCGGGCGAATCGTCCTGGAAGGTGACCGGGTCGAGCTGCGGTCGCCGCAAGAAGCGATTCGGCGGGGCATCGGGTTATTGCCGGAGGACCGGCGCCACCAGGCACTCTTCCTCGACCTACCGGTCCGAACCAACATCACCATCGGCGACTTGGTGCAGGTTTCCCGGTGGGGCTGGATCACTTCCGCCGACCGGCGGGTAGCGACGCACTTCGCCGGGCAGGTGAAGGTGAAAACGGCGTCCATCGAGAGCCCGGTCGCCACACTCTCGGGCGGCAACCAGCAGAAGGTCATCTTGGCCCGGTGGCTCGCGACCCACTGTCGGATCCTGGTCTTCGACGAACCGACCCGGGGCGTTGACGTGGGCTCCAAGGAGGAAATCTACCGTTTGATCGACGAGTACGTCAAGCAGGGTGGATCGGCTATCGTGATCTCGTCGGAACTGCCCGAACTCCTCGCGCTCGCGGACCGGATTCTGGTCATGGCCCGGGGGCGGATCGCCGGCGAGTTCAGCCGTCAGGAGGCCAGCGAGGCGGCTCTGATGAGCAAGATGGTAAGCTGAGACCGGGACGGTCGGCTGACGAAACGCTATTGCCATGGGAGGATTCCACATGCCTACGAACACCGGTTCCCTCAAGGCGCTTCATCGGTCGGGAGAGGCCATCGGAGCCTTTCTCGGCCGGTACTACCTAATTATCAGTTTGGTGCTCCTGGTCGTAGTCTCCAGTATCCTCTCGCCAGGTTTCCTGAGCCAGGGGAACCTGATGAACATCGCCGTCCAGAACGCCGCGGTGGCCATCGTCTCCCTCGGTATGCTGTACGTCATCCTCACCGGTGGCATCGACCTCTCCGTGGGCTCAGTGGTGGCTCTGGCGGCCTGCTTCACCGCGGGATTCCTGGAGGCGGGTTTCTCCATCCCCGTGACGATTCTGGCGGTCCTTGCGCTCATGCTCATTCCCGGCGCCATTTCCGGAGGACTGGTGGCGGTGGGCAGGATGGAACCCTTCATCGCCAGCCTGGCGATGATGACTATTGTTCGAGGCGCCGCCTACATGTATCAGGTGGGTTCCGTCCGCGTCATCTTCAACTCTTCCTTCATCAACGGGTTCACCGGCAACCTGGGTCCTGTCCCCGTGCCGGTGCTCATCATGGCCTTGGCCGCAGTGGTCCTGCACTTGGTGCTGAAGTACACGACCTTTGGCCGGAGGCTCTACGCCATCGGCGGCAACCGTGATGCCGCGCGCCTCGTCGGCATTTCGCTCCGAAAGAATCTGTTCGCCGTGTACATGCTCTCCAGCGTTCTGGCCGGACTGGTCGGCATCCTGATGGCGGCTCGGTTGCGAGTGGGCACGGCCCTCGTTGGTCAAGGGATGGAACTGGACGCCATCGCCGCGGTGGTCATCGGTGGCGCATCTCTCTCCGGCGGACGGGGGACGATTCTAAACACTCTCATTGGGGCCTTCATCATCGGTATCATCGGGAACATGATGAACCTGATGGGTGTCGCCGCCTACCCGCAGATGGTCATCAAGGGCGTAATCATCGTCCTGGCGGTGCTGGCTCGTCGAAGCTAGCGATTGGGCGGGGGGGTGAGTTTCGTGTCCGAACGGGAACAAAAAGCCGCAGCGTCGGCTGCTCAGGCAGCGGAGGCACTCGCGGATGAGGTGGTCGAGCTGGCGGTCGAGCTCATTCGGCGGCCCAGCGAGATCCGCCCGCCCTCCGGGAACGAAGGGGAGGCCCAGCGTTTCCTCGCCAGTCGGCTGCAGGAGCTGGGCTACGACCAGATCGACGTCTTCTTGCCCACAGACGTGGTGGGCATCGAGCAGCATCCAGGCTGGTGGCCTGGGCAGGACTTCTCAGATCGGCCCAACGTCGTTGCCGTTCGCCGGGGAGAAGGCGGGGGTCGCTCGCTCATCCTTAACGGTCACATGGATGTCGTCCCGGCGGGCAACCCCGAGCGGTGGACGTATCCACCGTTTGCGGGCGTGGTGCGGGACGGCCGACTCTACGGCCGTGGCGCCTGCGACATGAAAGGCGGCTTGGCGGTGGCCGTAATGGCGGCCGAGGCCGTTAGCCGGGCCGGGATTAAGCTTGCGGGAGATCTCATCCTGGAGAGCGTGGTCAGCGAGGAGACAGGCGTGTACGACGGGACCCTGGCCTGCTGCGCCCGCGGCTATCAAGCGGACGGGGCTGTGGTGGTCGAGCCGACTCAGTTGGAGGTCTGCCCCGGTTTGAAGGGTAACCACGTATACCGGATGACCGTGCCAGGGAAGGCCACCCACAATTGCCTCTGGTGGGCCGGGGCCAGCGCCTTCGACCACGCCATCTATTTGAAGGAAGGGCTTCGACGTTTTCAGGAGCAGCGGACTGCAGAGACGCGCTCGCACCCGCTCTACTCTGACCCGGCCCGGTTCCCCATTCCGGCGCTGGTCGACGACATCTGGTCCATCCAGGCGGGTGACCCCAACTTTTTTGCCGTACCCGATGAGGCGGTCATGCACTTTATGGTTGAAATGCTGCCCGGAGAGTCCAGGGAGAGTGTGAAGGAGCAGTTCGAGGAGTTCATGGCGGAGTGGGCTGCCCAGCATCCTTTCCTGAAGGATCACCCTCCCCGGCTGGAGTCGCCGCCGCTTCGACCCATCTTCCCGGTGGCTGTCAAGGACTCCGACCCGGTCTTCACCGTCCTCCGGGAGACGCTGGCTGACCTGCGCGGTCGGGCGCCCGCGGTCCGGGGGTTCGAGAGTGCCTGCGACGCCATGACGCTGATGCTGTGGGGAAAGACGCCGGCGATTACCTACGGACCGGGTAACTTGGCCAACGCCCACGAAATAGATGAGTTCGTCAGAGTCGACGAGTTGCGACAGGGCGTCCGGGAGTTGGCCGCTTACCTGGTCCGGTTCTGCGGAGTGGCGGAGTAGTGATGAAGTTGGACGTCGTTGTCGCCGGAGAACTGAATCCGGACCTGATCTTGACGGGGCTGGCTGGGCTCCCGACCCTCGGGGTTGAACACTTGGCCTCCGGCTTCACCTTCACCATGGGCAGCTCTTCGGCCATCTTCGCCGTAGGTCTGGCCCGGCTGGGGCTCTCTGTGGGGTTCATCGGACGAGTCGGGGAAGACGAATTCGGCCGGTACTGCCGTGACTTTCTCGCCCGGGAAGGAATCGACACCTCTCAGGTCAGGGTGGACCCCGGAGCCGCCACAGGAGTGACCATCTCCCTCTCTTATCCGGAAGACCGTCTGCTCGTGACGTTTCAAGGGGCCATGGCTCGCCTCCGGGGCGACGACTTCGACTGGGAGTACCTCCGCCGAGCCCGCCACTTCCACACCTCCGCCTACTACCTCCAAGACGGGCTACGGCCGGACCTGCCGGGAATCTACCGCCGAGCCAGGGACATGGGGCTCACCACCTCCCTGGACACCGGCTGGGACCCGCGCGACCGGTGGGGGAGCGACCTTGAGCAAGTCTGGCCCTGGGTCGATGTTTTCATGCCCAACGAGAGCGAAGCGCTGCGGCTCTCCGGGGCGGCGACAGTCGGGGAGGCGCTGGGCCGGCTCGCGGGGCCTGTGCCGCTGCTTGCCGTGAAGCTAGGAGCCAAGGGCGCCGTGGCCCGGGCCGGGGGGCGGGTCTTTCGGCATCAGGGATTCCGGATTCGGGCGGTGGACACCACCGGGGCGGGCGACTCGTTCGACGCAGGCCTGATCTACGCTTTTCTGAGCGGTTTCGGGGTCGAGCAGGCCCTGGCCTGGGGGAACGCGTGCGGAGCGTTGGCCGCTTCCCAACCGGGAGGGACGGGCGGCTTCCGCGGACTCGCCGAGGTCCGCACGTTTTTGGAGACTTACCGCGGGGAAGGTGACCAGAAATGAGTCTGGTGACGCTCAAAGAACTCCTCTCGGATGCCCAGACCCGAAAGTACGCTGTCGGTGCGTTCAATGTACATGGCCTTGAAATCGCCCAGGCGATTGCCGCGGCCGCCGAAGCGGCGCAGGCGCCAGTAATCTTTCAGGTGAACCAGGCAACCATCAAGTATGCCGGGATCCGGCCGCTGGCGGCGCTGCTCACGACTTTGGCGGAGGAACTGAGCGTCCCCGCCGCCCTTCACCTGGACCATGGGACCAGTTTCGAAATCGTCGCCCAGTGTCTGCGCCACGGCTTCACTTCGGTGATGATCGACGGGTCGCGCCTTCCATACGCCGAGAACGTGGCGCTCGTCCGCAAGGTGGTCGAGGCCAGTCACGGCGCCGGAGTCTCAGTCGAGGCGGAGCTCGGCCACATCGGCGGGACAGAGGATGATATTTCGGGCGAGGGGGGCTTTACCGACCCGGAGGAAGCTGTCCACTTCGTCGAGGACACGGGCATCGACGCCCTGGCGGTGGCGATCGGGACCGCCCATGGCGTCTACCACGGCGAGCCCAAGCTGGACTTTGAACGCCTCGCCGCGATCCGCGCCCGGGTGACCGTTCCCCTAGTGTTGCACGGCGCGTCGGGGGTGCCCGACGAGAGTGTGCGCCGGGCTGTGCAGCTCGGCGTCCAGAAGGTCAACATCTCTACCGAACTGAAAATCCCTTTCACGCTGGCCGTTCGCCAAGTCTTGGCCGAGCACTCGGAGGAGTTCGATCCTCGGAAGTACCTGGGGGCCGGCCGCCAGGCCGTGGAGGCGGCGGTCAGAACGAAGATCGCCCTGGTGGGGGCGGCGGGCCGCGCCACGGGTCACACCGCAGGCCGCCAGTGAGTCAACTATGATCACCACCGTCACGCTCAACGCCGCCATCGACAAGACTTACACCGTCCCCGGCCTCACGCTGGGGCGTCCTCAGCGCGTCCAGCAGGTCCTGTGCCGGCCGGGCGGAAAAGGCATCAACGTCGCCCGCGTCGCGGCGGCGCTGGGGGCCGAGGTGGTGGCGACCGGTTTCATCGGTGGCGGCGCCGGGCGATGGATCCGGGAGGAGCTGACGAGGCTCGGCCTGGCCAACGAGTTTGTCTCGGTTGAGGGCGAATCTCGCACGACGCTCGCCTTGGTGGATCCGGTCCAAGGAAGTCTGACCGAACTGCGCGAGCCCGGGCCGGAAATCTCCCCAGGCGAAGCCCGGCTCATGGTGGAGACGGTGCGGAACCTCGCGGGGCGGAGCCGGGTGGTGGTCCTCTCGGGCAGTCTGCCCGGGGGCGTTCCGGGGAATTTCTACCGGGAGCTGGTCGGCGTGGTGAAGGAAGCAGGGGCCTTGGCCCTTCTCGACACGAGCGGACCAGCCCTAGTTCAGGGGTTAGAGGCCCATCCGTTCATGATTAAGCCCAACGAGGAAGAACTGCGTGACTTGGGGAATGAGCCTGTTCCAGGAGTGCCGGAGGGGGCAGACCCAGTCAGGGCCGTTCAATCCGCCAGGCGTTGGGTGGAACGGGGGATCTCCTTGGTCGTCGTCTCGCTCGGAGCTGCGGGGCTGGTCGCAGCCACGCGTCAAGGCGCATGGGCGGTCCGCCCGCCTTCGGTTGCGGCGGTGAATACAGTGGGCTGTGGCGATGCGTTGGTGGCCGGATGTACGGTGGTCTTCGACCGCCATGCCC
>JBLNBY010000245.1:0-9249 GCA_050260295.1 Bacteroidota bacterium | reverse complement strand
CGTCACGGTCAGACGCTGGCAGATAGTGCTTACGGATGTCTGAAGGTGCGGCCATCAAACCCACGGGTCTGCATGTGGTCAACGTCACCTTTGCATAACGGGGGTTCAGGCAATCCGCATCCATCCTGGCAACCCCCACTGATATACCCACGCCCGAAGGGGTTGAGGTTACTGAAGCCCGACCCTGAATGGCTGGATGAGAGCGCGATCCAGGATTGGCTCGCACCCGTGTCTTCCGGCGACGCTCGGTCGACTATGCACGGCGACTGCAGTTCCACGTTCTCAAAGGAGGCGCCAGCGTGCTGTTTTTTACCACTGTCGGTGGGCTTCTCGTATCAATACTGGCCGTACTGGTTTCACTCCTGCTTGAGGGCGGTGGAGGCGGAGGACTCTTCAGTCTCTCGGCTTTGACCATCGTCTTGGGTGGAACCGTTGGCGCCACGATCATGAGCCACAGCACCGATGAGCTGCGCCGACTCCCCTCTGTTACCCTCCTCGCTTTCGGTAAGGGTCTCCAGGACCGCCTGGCAACCGCCCGCCTCTTGCTCGAGTTTTCCGAGATAGTTCGCAGGCAGGGGGTCCTGGCGTTGGAGGAACGGGCCAGGCAAATCACGGACCCCTACCTCAAGCAGGCTGTCAGCTTGCTCATGGACGGAACGGACTCGCAGGGGATCGAGTCTTTCCTGCGCACCGATGCACAACTCTACCGCGAGGACGTGGAGCGTTCCGCCCAGGTCTTCCAGACCGCCGGGGGGTATGCGCCGACCATGGGAATCATCGGCACTGTCATGGGGCTCGTTCACGTGTTGGGTAATCTCTCCGAACCCGACACACTGGGGGGGGCGATTGCCACGGCCTTCCTGGCGACCTTCTACGGCGTCGCCTCCGCCAACCTGATCTGGTTACCATTAGGCAACAAGATCAGGGCGGTTGTCCAGGAGATAGTCCTCTATCGGCGTATGGTCGCAGAAGCCGTCCTTGCCATCCAGCGGGGCGAGCCCAGGGTGCTCCTGGAAGAGAGACTGGCCCTTTACGCCGGGACGCAGTTGAATGAGGATGCTGGCACACCCGCCGCCGAAGGTGCCCAACCGGTATCAGCCGGCACCCCTGCCGGTCGTCAGGTGAACGAGCCCCTGTAAAAGCCCGGGCAAGGAGGTAAACAGAGCGTTGGAGCACGATTGGAGCGGCTCTGGAGAAGCGAACGGCAGCGGCCACGCAGGGGGCGGGCACGACGGTGGGGGTGGACTCCGCTGGCTGCTCACGTACGCCGATCTCATCACCCTGCTGATGGCGTTCTTTATCATCATGTACGCCATGTCGCGGGTCGACCTGAAAAAGTATGAACGACTGGCAAACTCGCTGTATGTAGCCTTTGGCGGCGGCTCGGACCCGGGCGCAGGCTCTGGTTCGGGCGGATCTCGCGGCGAAGGTGAAGGGCCTGGCAGTCTCGGCGGCGAAGCGTCCATTCCCGACGCTGTTGGGACATCACAGCCGGATGTCCGCTGGCAACAGTTGGCGGCTCAAGTGGAACGCGTCGCCGAGCAACTCAAGGCCTCCGGCCTGGTACAAATCCGGATAGCGGATGAGGGTCTGGCGGTAGTGGTCTCCGACAGGGTGCTCTTTGCATCTGCCCGAGCTGAGCTCGAACCGGACGCCCAACGCTTCCTGCAACAACTCGCCCCTGTTTTGATGGGAATTCCCAATGCCATTCAAATTCGGGGGCACACCGACGACCAACCCATACGCACCGCGGAGTTCCCGTCCAACTGGGAGTTATCGCTGGCAAGGGCCGTCAATGTCTTGCGGTTCTTGGCCGAACACGGGGTAGCCGGGCAGAGGTTGTCGGCCGCCGGCTTTGGGCCCACCCAACCGGTTGCTGGCAACGATACGCCGGAAGGGAGGGCCCGCAACCGCCGGGTCGAGATTGTCATCCTCCAATTGCCTGCTGGCGATGAGGCTGCGCCAGTAGATCAGGAGTGATCACGAACCTTTCCACTCCGTCTCGCTTACCCCCGCCAGCCGGTTGACGCTGCGGGCCAGCACGAAGAGATAGTCGGACAACCTGTTCAAGTAACTCACGATTTCCCGTGAAACCGCTTTGGTCGTATTCAGACTCACCACCCGCCGTTCTGCCCTCCGGCAGACACTACGGGCAACGTGCAGGCGGGCGGCCGCCTCGTGCCCGCCGGGCAGTATGAATGAACGGAGCGGTGCCAGATGGATTTCCAGGCTGTCTATCCAGCTTTCCAGTCGTTTGATATCCGCCGCTCCGATGCGCCGGGCGGTGGCGGGAAGGATCGTTCCCGTCGGATCCGCCAGCTCCGCCCCGATGGTCAGAAGGTCCCCTTGTATCTCAACAAGCTGGGTTTGCCATGAGGGCGACGGACCGGGAAGGTCTCGCAGCGCCGACAAAGCCAGCCCCAACCAGCTGGCCAATTCGTCCACGGTGCCGCACGCCTCGACATGCGGATCAGCCTTGGGCACTCTGTCCCCGCCCAGTAGCGAGGTCATCCCCGTGTCACCGGTACGCGTGTAGATGCGCATGACATACCTCCTTCGATCTTCGATCCTTCCGGTTTCGCAGGAAGACGGTAGCGATCCTGCCACTCGTCCCGCTGGTAATTGCAGAGTTGAGAAGGAATTGTTTCACAGGGCGAGAATGTACACGGATAAACTTTTCACTGCCCATTCTATTGGCATGCAGGGGGAGGCCAAGTTTCATGGGTTTGCTCATCTATCTCGACGGCCGGCTGGTTCCCAAAGAGGAAGCCAAGGTTTCCGTCTTCGACCACGGGCTGCTTTACGGTGATGGAGTCTTTGAGGGTATCCGCCTGTACTCGGGCCGGATTTTCCGTCTGGAGCAACACCTTGATAGGCTCTATGAATCTGCCGCGTCGATCTGCTTGACCATTCCACTCACCCGAGAAGAGTTCAAGCAGGCGATGATAGAAACAGTCAGGGCGAACAACCTCCAAGACGGGTATATCCGTCCGGTTGTCACCCGGGGGGTGGGCGACCTCGGGCTCGACCCGGTCCGCTGCCCCCGTCCCACCGTCTTCATCATTGCCTCCAGCATCCAGCTCTATCCGGAGTCCCTTTACGAGCAAGGGGTGCGCATCGGAACCGTATCGACCCGCAAGAACGCCCCCGATTCCCTCAACTCCCGGGTCAAGTCGCTCAACTATCTGAATAATATCCTGGCAAAGCTCGAGGCGAACAACGCCGGCTTTGCCGAGGCACTCATGCTCAACCACCAGGGGCTGGTTGCCGAGTGCGCCGCCGACAACATCTTCGCGGTACGTCAGGGAGCTGTCCTGACGCCGCCCACCTACATGGGAGCCCTGGCAGGCATCACCCGCCAGGTGGTATTAGAACTGGCCCCCAGCCTCGGTTATCGCGCGGCAGAGGCTGTTCTCACCCTGCACGACTTGTATACGGCCGAGGAAGTGTTCATGACTGGCACGGCCGCCGAAATCGTGCCCGTCGTGGAAATCGACGGCAGACCGATCGGTACGGGGAAACCCGGCCCTGTCACCCCCCGTCTGCGGGCGGCCTTCCGTGAACTCACCCAGCGTGAAGGAACCCCCGTATACTCCTCGTAGTTTGCGGGTATTCAACTCTCTGTGGGGCTCGGCACCCGGCAGTACCACCGCCTCCGAGGGTGCACACCGGACTGCCCGAGCCCTACGGGGAGGCTGCAGCCCATTGGAATGGTTCGTGCTGGTAATCGGTGTCCTAGCTCTCATGATCGGCGCTGCCATGATGGGCAAAGGAGTGAACACCCGGGGTAACACTGACAAGGAGGGTGGCGGTCAGCCTGCGGACCAGGAAACTGGGCCACAGTGGCAACGCAGGTCTCCAGGTCGCCCCCTGGGGAACGCGTTCTGGTCCAGGCAAACCTATGCTGACGCTTTGCCATCCGGGCTGGAAAGTTGGCGTTGGGAGCCGGCCGGTCTTCACCGCCCAGCCCTGCCGAGCACGGTTACTCCCGATACGACGGTATTGCTGAAGGGCCCACAGGTAACCGTCCCCGTGACGCTGGCTTACCCATGGATCATAGGGTCGGCCCTCCCGATCCCGATGCCTCCTCAATGGTTGCGCAGCTGGAGCGTTGCTACGAGCCAGACGGGGGATCTGCTGCTCTGGCCATGGCAGGCGGGCGCGGAAGATCTTCCTGACCGTTTTGCCATCCTCATCCCGGCCCCCAAGCTTCCCAGAATCCGAAGTAATCCTCAGGACCCGCGGGTGTCCCTCTCATCCCTGGTGATCTTGGACCTTCGCCTTGGCCTGCCACGCAGGCAGAGCAGGGTCAAACAAATAGTCAAACAACGTACAACCGAAGGTCATACGTCAGCTTATACGTCAGCTGATATGCCATCCAGCCTGGCGCGCGCCGGGACTGAACCGGAAGAACCTGGCCTGCAGCAACTGGCGCAGATCATCCATGACTTGCGCAAATGGAGCGGCGGTGTCCCGATTCTGGCCGGGATCCCAGCCGGAAGCAGGCTGGCTCAGGATCTGGGCATGCTCGCCAGCGTTGGGTTTGACGGAGCAGTGATCTTGGCCTCACCACTTGCTGCCGGGCTTCCCCTGCCGCTGTCGGGAGGTGAAGTCGGTCTGCCTCTGGCCTCGGGAATGGCAGCGGCTCAAGCGGCCAAGGAGAGTGCAGGACTGACCGATTGGCCCATCATTGCCGCCGGTAGCTTTGCAACACCGGCAGACTGCCTGAAAGCCGTGACCCTGGGTGCCGCCGCCGTCATTCTCGATGCCGCCCTTACCTGGCCGGAGTTGCTTTCCTACTGGGCGGACGATGCACAGATGCAGGAGCAGGTGCAGGTAGATGAAGCACAGGCCCGGGCCGCCACGGAATTCCTAGCCGGGTTCGCCCAGGAGTTTGAATCCATGTTGCGTATTCTGGGTTGTCGCCGTCTTGGTGAACTGTCGCCTAGATTGCTCACCGACACTTCCGGCCGCCCCGGCAAAAGCACGCGGCAGGGTTTCATGCCGGCTGCCACGGCGGCCACGGTAGCGGCAGCACCAACGGCTTTCACGTCCCCTGTTCCCACCGCAGCAACGCCCGTTTTTCCTGCACCGCAAACCGCAGGAGCGGCAGCTGGTGGGTGGACGAGCAAACGAGAGTTCGTCCAACCGCGCCTCCTTGCACCCCGCCCCCCGCGCCGGGTCCGTGTCCTCTCCCAAAGGTGAGCAGCCGGGATTTGCGGGATCGGCTCATCCTCTGAAGCCGCCGTCGACGCCGATGACCTGGCCGGTGATGAAGCGAGCCCGATCAGACAGCAGAAAGGCGACCAACTCCGCCACATCTTCCGGGCGGCCCAGTCTACCCACGGGGGTGGCTTGCCTGAGGGCCTCCAGTTCCGCCCCGTCGAACCTGGCCAACATATCCGTCACCACAGCTCCGGGAGCGACGGCGTTGACGGTGATACCGGCCGAGCCCACTTCCCGGGCGAGGGCCCTGACCAGCCCGGCCAGCCCGGCCTTGGTGGCAGAATAGACACTTTCACCCGCGGCGCCTACCTCCCCCCAAACCGAGCTCAGGTAAACGATACGCCCGGAACGCCGGCGCACCATACCCGGCAGTACCAGATGGGTAAGCCAGATGGCACTGGTGAGGTTGAGATGTACTACCTGTTCGAGCCGTTCCCTTTTCTCGTCGATCAACAAGGCATACTCAGCCACACCCGCCGCATACACCAGTGCCTCGACCGGCCCGAGAGAGGCTTCGCACATCCTCACCAATCTCTCGGGCCCATCCGGGAGTAAGAGATCGGCGGATAGTACGACGGCGTTCCCCCCCGCCGCCCGCACCTCTTCCACAGTCTCTGTCGCTCGCTGCAGGCGGGTATGGCAGTGTACGCCGACGAGCCACCCTTCCCGGGCCAGGGAGCGGCTGATCGCAGCTCCGATTCCGCCGCTCCCCCCAGCTACCAGGGCCACGCGAGTGCCAGCTTCTGCCATATGGACACTACCGGCAACGTTCGGCCAGATGCCGGGCCATCCGCCCTGTCCTCGCCGCCAACTCGGTGAAGCGGAGCTCCTGCACACCGGTGAGGGCGGTGGGAAGGCGGTCCTGCAGCGGGGCCGTCAGATGAGATGACAAGCGGTTGGCCCCCAACCATACACCCAGGATTGATCCGGCGGTCGCGCCGTTACAGTCCGTATCCCAGCCGCCGCGCACAGCCAGGCCGACCGTACGGGCCAGATCCTGCTCGCCAAACAGGATGGCAAGGGCGACCAACCCAGCATTGTTTAGGGTGTGAACGGGATGGTACTGCCCGTATTTTGCCTCCAGCTTATGCCAGGCATGATCCCAATCGGGCTCACTGCTGGCCCAGTCCAAGCAGTCCCGAACGACCTCCGCCAGACGGCTGCGGGGCGGAATGAAAGCCAGACCGGTGAGAAGCGCCTCCCGGGGCGTCGCGGCCGTGAAAGCAGCAGCGATGCTGGCAGCTACCCAGATCTCGCCATAGATGCCGTTTCTCGTATGAGAAAGCGACGCATCTCGGTAGGCGAGCCGGGCTGCCAGCAGCGGTGCTCCCGGCGCGACGTAGCCAAAGGCATCTGCCCGGATCTGCGCTCCTATCCATTCACGATAGGGATTGAAGCGGCTTGCAGTCTGCGGAGGGCTGTAGCCGTCCACCAGGTTGCGATAAGCGACTCGCTCTGCCGTGTATACGAGGTGGTAGGGCAGATGTGACAGCCAGAATTGCCCCACCTGCCAGGGGGTGAAATCCGCCCCGAACTGCTCGAGAAGCATGAGTCCCGTCACCGTATAATCCATGTCATCATCCCGCAGCATCCCCTCGACCTCACCACGGCAGGCCCCCTGCAGGCCGATGGCGAGTTCAGGAGGCACCCCTTCGCCTCGGGGCAGATAATCAACGATCTCCGTCGTGCCGGTGGCCTGCAGGTAAGCTTCGATCCGGGAACGAGTCCAGCCCTCGACTGGCTTGCCGAGAAGACAGCCAGCCGCTCGTCCCAGCCAACCGCCGAGGATCCTCTCCTCCAACCCAGGGGTTACCACCGGCTGCGTGGACACCCGGACCTCCGGCGTCAGCAAGGCTTCTATCTCATCGAGTTCGTTGGGCTCTTCGTAAAGAAAGTCAGGTCGCCGCGGAGCCCCTTGAATGGCATCATAGAGTCTCTCTCCTTCTGCTTGTAGCTCCGCTGGCAAAGCAGCCATTTGTCCCAGGACCTCTCTGGCCTTACTGCTCCATTCTTCCACGGCTTGCCGCAGCCCATCGACGTTACGGCCTTCTTCACGGCTGGCAACCAGTTCATCGGTGAGCAACTGCGGCAACTCCCGCCAATTCATTTAGCGTCCGACCCCTTTCCCGGTTTGTATCCGCCTTTCGACATGCTCTCCGGGAATCCTTCGGTCCATCGCCCATCCATCTCAGAATCTCATTTCACCCCCCGGTTGCTCCACCATTGGTGCCGGTAGGCGACACGAATGTTCACGCCTTGCCCCGCCAACCAGGCCACATGTAGGCGCCAGGCGTGCCCCTCCGGACGCAACCAGGCACAATTCGCCGAGGATATGATGCTCACCCGCCCGTCATCCTCCACTGTCAGACCAACCTCACCTCCAACGATGAACGCCGGCGTCAGCAATACTTCCGCTCCGTACCAAAGCCGCAGATCGTGAAGACCATCGCCTACCGCCTGTGAGGTGCTGCAGACTTCGCTAAAGGCCAGCCCGAAGCGTTGACGCACCGGGTCGGTATCTACTTCTTCCTGGAGTGCGAATTCCCACATGTACCAGGAAGGATGCCTTTCTGACCAGCGGCAGCCGAGGCTAACCCGCGGTCTCGTGCTTGCAGGTACGTTTCGTCCTCCCCACGACAGGCCGATCCCCGCGTACTTGTCGCCAGTGTCCGCCCCTGGTTCTTGAGTAGCCGGCAATGACGCCATGATATCAGCGCTGAGGCCCGCCCGGCCGCCCCACCTCGTGCTTGCAGCCAGGGACGCCTGAACCGGTAACCACTGCGGGCGGACAGCGGGCAGGAGGGTACCATCGGGTTCCGGTCGAGGCACGATTTCCTGGGCCAGCCTGGCCGTAAACTCGATTCCCACTTCCGTGGTGAGGGCATGAGCGGGCTTTAGCATCTGGAATGTCTGGCCTAGCGCGAGTGCGTGAGCAAGTCCCTCGGCCCAATCCTGGCTGGCGGTGGTTGGCCAATCAGTCGCCGCAACCAGCGCTGATCCGCTCGTCATGGTCAGTAACTCATCCAGTGGGACCGAGTGCCAGCCAGCTGCCGGATCGGCCATATAGACGCTACCATCGTCGACCGGGGCAGACACCACCACGAAGTGCCCGGCCCCCGTCGTGAGGTGAAGAAGCAGAGGAGGCCGCTCCGCCGAAAGATAATCCCGCAATCCCATAGCCGAGAAACGAAAGGGTACTACTGGCAGACCGGCAGCCCTTGTCAGGCGATACAGGTCGAGCAGACTTGACGGCCCGTCCCCGAGATCCGTCTGCTGGACCAATGTTCGTTCAGCCTCATCCACGGAGATGCCCAAGGCGGATACCCAAGTTTTCCAGGCTGCCAGACCGCAGGTATGGGGTTGGTCCTGACGGGTCACACCCAGCCAGCGCAATTCAGCAAACGAACGGATGGGTGGCTCTTGGAGTTCGGCACCGAGTCCGACTTCCGTTACGGCCGCTACGATGGCCGATAGGAAGACGATCGCTGCCGCAGCGGCACGCCGGCCCAACTGCCGAAACGGATAGACCTGCCACTGAGTTCCAGACACACTAATACCTCCCTGAAGAGATACATCCGTCCGGGTATCCGAATGGCACGGGAGGGCAGGAATATATTAACAAACCAACTATGATTTGTAAACCCAACTGCTGGCAGTCTATGACCGCCGGTAGAGATGTTACCACGAGTGCTGGTAGGACGTTGGAGCAAGCGTCAGCACAAAGACCGGCTAGGAGAGGCGTCAGGATGACGGCCGGGAGGCCTGCCAGGCGTGGTATATCGCCCGGCCAGCAATCACCAGCAGCGGCCCGATGAAGACTCCCCAGGCGCCAAAAATCAGCAAGCCGCCGTAAACGCCCCCGAGCATCAGCAGCGGGTGAATGCCGACCGTCCGGCCCAGAATGGTGGACTCCGAGAATTGACGGACGACGAACATTACACCGTAGACCAAGAGAAGACCCACGCCCAGGCGCAGCTCGCCCATGAGCAGTGCCACCGACGCCCAGGGAAAGATGAGCAGCGG
>JBLNBY010000244.1:0-8371 GCA_050260295.1 Bacteroidota bacterium | reverse complement strand
CTACGGTGGAGAGCGCCCGCACCCTGTTCGACGGGCTCTTCTACGACCCGAAGCGGTATGACCTCGCTCCGGTGGGCCGTTACAAGCTCAATAAGAAGCTGCGGCTGCTCGAGCGTGTCCTGGGGCGCGTAGTAGCACGGACGGTGGTGGACGATGCCACCGGGGAAGTACTGGCCGAATACGGTACGAAGCTCACCCGCGAGTTGGTCCTGTACCTGGAGGAGCGGGGCATTCGCATGATCTACGTCCTGGGTGACGAGGACAGACCGGTGCCGGTTATCAGCAACGGCCAGCCGGATCAGAGTGTCCAGGTCCTGACCGCAGAGGACGTGGTTGCGGCGGTCAACTATATGGTGGGGCTGCCGTTCGGTGTGGGTCATCTCGACGACATAGACCACCTGGGCAACCGCCGGCTGAAGTCCGTGGGTGAGCTCCTGCAAAACCAGTTCCGCATCGGCCTCTCCCGCATGGAACGAGTGGTACGGGAGCGCATGACCATCCAGGATGTCGACATTGCCACGCCGCAGGCGCTCATCAACATCCGACCGCTGGTGGCGGCAATCCGGGAGTTCTTCGGTTCGAGCCAGTTGTCGCAGTTTATGGACCAGACCAACCCGCTGGCCGAGTTGACCCATAAGCGGCGTCTGAGTGCCCTGGGGCCGGGGGGACTCAGCCGGGAACGGGCCGGGTTCGAAGTGCGGGACGTTCACCACTCCCACTATGGGCGGATGTGCCCCATCGAGACGCCGGAAGGTCCAAACATCGGCCTCATCGGTTCGCTTTGCACCTACGCCCGGGTCAACGAGTACGGGTTCATCGAGACCCCGTACCGGCGGGTGGTGGACGGGCGGGTGACAGACGAGATCACCTACCTGACGGCCGACGAGGAGGACCAGTACAACATCGCCCAGGCCAACGAGCCGGTCGACGAAGAAGGATACTTGCAAGCGCCCAGGGTCGCGATTCGTTTTCGGGACAAGATCCGGTTGGTCGACCCGAAAGAAGTCGAGTTCATGGACGTGTCGCCCAAGCAGATCGTCAGCGTGGCCACGGCCTCCATTCCCTTCCTGGAGCACGACGATGCCAGTCGCGCCCTGATGGGCTCCAACATGCAGCGTCAGGCCGTGCCGCTTTTGCGGTCTGAGGCGCCCCTGGTGGGGACGGGCATCGAGTACCGGGCCGCCATCGACTCGGGGGCAGTGGTCCTGGCCCGGGCGGCCGGTACCGTAACCTACGTCGACGGGCATGAGATCCGGGTGCGGACCGACAGCGGGCGGGAGGATCGCTACAAGCTGATCAAATTCGTCCGCTCCAACCAGAGCACGTGCATCAACCAGCGGCCAGTAGTTCACCTGGGTGAAAGGGTCGAGAAGGGCGATCTGCTTGCTGACGGCCCTTCGACCGACCAGGGAGAGCTGGCCCTGGGCCGGAACGTCCTGGTAGCCTTCATGCCCTGGGAAGGCTACAACTACGAAGATGCCATCCTCCTCAGCGAGCGGCTGGTGAAGGAGGACGTCTATACTTCTATTCACATCGAGGAGTATGAGTGCGCGGCCCGCGATACCAAGTTGGGCCCCGAAGAGATTACCCGTGACATCCCCAACGTGGGTGAGGACGCGCTGGAGGACCTCGACGACCGGGGCATCATCCGCATTGGGGCCGAGGTGCGTCCGGGCGATATCCTGGTGGGCAAGGTTACCCCCAAGGGAGAGACAGAGCTGACCGCCGAGGAAAGGCTGCTGCGGGCGATCTTCGGTGAGAAGGCACGTGAGGTCCGGGACACCTCGCTGCGTGTGCCCCATGGCGAGGGGGGCGTGGTTGTCGATATCAAGGTGTTCACGCGCGAAGACGGGGCGGAGCTCGCCCCCGGGGTAAGCAAGCTGGTGCGGGTTTATATCGCCCAGAAACGGAAGATCTCTGTGGGAGACAAGATGGCGGGGCGGCACGGTAACAAGGGTGTGATCTCCCGCATCATGCCAGAGGAGGATATGCCTTTCCTGCCGGATGGGCGGCCGGTCGACATCGTCCTCAATCCGCTGGGCGTACCCTCCCGTATGAATATCGGGCAGGTTCTCGAAACTCACTTGGGTTGGGCTGCGCATGCCCTTGGCATTCACGTTGCCACACCGGTATTCGACGGGGCGACGGAAGAAGACATCAAGCAGACGCTGGAGAAGGCAGGCTTGCCGCCGGATGGGAAGACCGTCCTCTACGACGGGCGCACCGGTGAACCTTTCGACAACCCGGTGACGGTGGGTTACATCTATATGTTGAAGCTGGCCCATCTGGTGGACGACAAGATCCATGCCCGTTCCACTGGCCCTTATTCCCTCGTCACCCAGCAGCCCCTGGGCGGCAAGGCGCAGTTTGGTGGTCAGCGCTTTGGCGAGATGGAAGTCTGGGCGCTCGAAGCGTATGGTGCTGCCTACACGCTGCAGGAGTTATTGACGGTCAAGTCTGACGACGTGGTCGGACGGGTCAAGACCTACGAGGCCATCGTCAAAGGGGAGAACATTCCCGAGCCGGGTGTACCAGAGTCCTTCAAGGTCCTGATCAAGGAGTTGCAGAGTCTGGCTCTGGATGTACGGGTCCTGAGTGAGGACAACCGCGAGATCGAGATCCGAGAGGATGACGAGGACATCAACGAGATGGCCCGTGAGCTGGGAATTGATATCCAGGGACGGGAGACGGATGACAGAGAGCCCCGGGCGCGTGAAAAAGCCCGGGCAGCCTCGGTGTTCCTCGGTGGCGGCATGGGGGAAACTGATGCCGGTGACGCTGATGCGGTCCTGGATACGGACGAAACGGATGAGGGAGGCGCAGACGAGACAGAGGATCTAGCCGCCGAACTGGGCCTGGACGAGCCGGTTCGCGCGGCCGGTGGGCGCAAGGCCACCGGTAGTACCGAGTTCGGAAACACTGATCCGCTGCATAAGGGCCTTGGCGTTTCCTTACCAGCCCATCCCGGTGACCAGGACATGAGCGATGACGTCGACCTGGTCGACAGCGGGCTGGGTGAGGACACAGACCTGGATGAGGACTTGGACGAAAGCGACGAGTATGGCGAGAGCTATGGAGACGATGACGAGGACGATTATCTGGGAGACGTAAATGACGAAGAAGGTCCGGCCTATGGTCGCCGGCGACGCTCAGCCGCCCATCGCACACTGGAGGACACCGGTGATGGCGATTCGGACGGAGCCGACTTCTACGGTGGCGACCGCGACGATGACGACCAGTTCTGATCGAGGGGGCAGACAACTTGCTGGACGTCAACCTGTTTGATTCCATAAAGATCGGCCTGGCCTCTCCGGAGGAGATCAGGGCCTGGTCCAGTGGGGAAGTAAAGAAGCCGGAGACCATCAACTACCGTACGCTCAAACCCGAGCGGGAAGGGCTCTTCTGCGAGAAGATTTTTGGCCCCGTGAAGGACTGGGAGTGCCATTGCGGCAAGTACAAGCGGGTGCGCTACAAGGGGATCGTCTGTGATCGCTGTGGTGTCGAGGTCACCCGCAGCAAGGTGCGACGCGAGCGCATGGGCCACATCGAGCTGGCCGCGCCCGTATCGCACATCTGGTTCCTCAAGGGTATACCCAGCCGTATGGGTCTAATTCTCGACTTATCGCCCCGGGCTCTCGAAAAAATCATCTACTTCGCTTCGTACGTAGTGCTCGACCCGGGTGATACGCCGCTGGCCAAGAAGCAGTTGCTCAATGAGAGCGAGTACCGGGAGTACCGGGAAAGGTTCGGTGATGCCTTCCGCGCCGGGATGGGAGCGGAAGCCGTCAAGCAGTTGCTGGCCGATATCGACCTGGATCAGCTCTGCGAGGAGCTCCGCCATGAAGCGCTGGACAACACCGGCCAACGGCGAATCCGGGCCATCCGGCGGCTCGAGGTGGCCGAGGCGCTGCGCCAGTCCGGGAACCGCCCGGAGTGGATGATCCTGGAAGTTGTACCGGTTATTCCGCCCGAACTGCGTCCCATGGTTCAGCTGGACGGGGGGAGGTTTGCCACTTCGGACCTGAATGACCTCTACCGGCGGGTCATCAACCGGAATAACCGCCTCAAGCGTCTGCTGGAGTTGGGAGCGCCCGACATCATCGTTCGCAATGAGAAGCGGATGCTGCAGGAGGCGGTCGACGCTCTGATCGACAACGGGCGACGCGGCCGTCCGGTTACCGGTCCGGGCAACCGCCCCCTCAAGTCCCTCTCCGACATGCTCAAGGGGAAGCAGGGCCGCTTCCGCCAGAACCTCCTGGGCAAGCGCGTCGACTATTCCGGACGGTCGGTCATCGTGGTCGGCCCGGAGCTGAAGATGCATCAGTGCGGGCTTCCCAAGGAGATGGCGCTCGAGCTCTTCAAACCGTTCGTCATGAAGAAGCTGGTAGAGAGGGGCTACTGCCACAACATCAAGAGCGCCAAGAAGACCGTGGAACGGGTGCGGGACGAGGTTTGGGACGTTCTGGAGGAAGTAATCCAGGAGCATCCGGTCCTGCTCAACCGCGCTCCGACGCTACACCGTCTCGGTATTCAGGCTTTCGAGCCGGTGCTGGTGGAGGGGCGTGCCATCAAGATCCACCCGCTGGTTTGCCAGGCCTACAACGCTGACTTCGACGGTGACCAGATGGCCGTGCACGTCCCGCTGTCGGCCGAGGCACAGGCTGAGGCCCGTATCCTGATGCTCTCCACCAATAACCTCCTGCTGCCGGCGAGTGGCCGCCCGGTGGCCGTGCCGACCCAGGACATGGTCATCGGTTGCTACTACCTGACGCTCGAGAAGGAAAATGCCAAGGGGGAGGGCCACTTTTTCAAAGACACGGACGAGGTCTACCTGGCTTATGCCCATGGCGAGGTCGAACTGCACGCCCGGGTGAAGATCCGGATGGTAGGGGGCGGTTTCCTGGAAACTACGCCGGGCCGGTTGTTCTTCAATGAAGTCCTGCCGCCCGACATGGACTATATCAATGAAGTGATGGGCAAGAGCGATCTGTCGAAGCTGGTCGATCGCCTCTATCATCGGTATGGGAACGTGCAGACTGCTGAAGTGCTCGACCGTATCAAGGAGCTGGGGTTCCGTTACGCAGGGCGCTCCGGGGCGACCATCTCCGTCGACGATTTGACGGTACCTGAAGAGAAGAAGGAGATCCTGGAGGAAGCCGAAAAGCAGGTCAACCAGATCGAAAGGCAGCACCGCATGGGTCTCTTGTCGGCCGATGAGCGCTACCAGCAGATCTGCGACGTCTGGACCCGCGCCAAGGAGCAGGTTACCAAGAAGCTGCAGCAGCGGCTTGGGAAGTTCAACCCGGTTTACATGATGGCCAACTCGGGTGCTCGCGGAAACTGGTCACAGCTTTCGCAGCTGGCCGGTATGCGGGGCCTTGTGGCCGACCCGACCGGTCGTACCATCGAGATCCCCATCACCGCCAACTTCCGCGAGGGCCTGACAGTGTTGCAGTACTTCATCTCCACTCACGGTACACGCAAAGGTCTGGCTGACACCGCCCTTCGTACCGCCGACTCGGGTTATCTCACCCGCCGTCTGGTGGACGTATCGCAGGACGTCATCGTCCGCGAAGAGGATTGCGGTACCAAGGATGGTATTCCGGTACGGGCTCTGCTCGACGAGGGCAACGACGTTATCGAGCCCTTGTCTGAGCGCATCGCCGGTCGTGTGACCGCGGCGCCGGTGATCGACCCCCGGACCGGCGAAGAGCTGGTTCCTGCCAACACCATGATCGATGAGAACCTCGCACTCCGCATCGAGGAGGCGGGGATCGAAGAGATCAGGATCCGGTCGGTGCTCACCTGCGAGTCCCGCTATGGCGTCTGCGCCCGCTGCTACGGACGGAACCTTGCCACCGGAGGCATGGTGGAGGTAGGCGAGGCGGTGGGTATCATCGCCGCCCAGTCCATCGGTGAGCCCGGCACGCAGTTGACGATGCGTACCTTCCACACCGGTGGCGTGGCGCAGGAAGACATTACGGCCGGTCTCCCCCGGGTCGAAGAACTCTTCGAAGCCCGCAAGCCCAAGGGGCAGGCAGTCATCAGTGAGTTGTCCGGAACCGTACGGGTGGAGGAAGAGAAGGGAACCCGCAAGGTAACGATCGTTGCCGATGACGGTTCGGAAGCGAGTTATGCGGTGAGCTTCGCAGCCCGCCTGCGGGTGCAGCCGGGTGATCGGATAGAAGCGGGTGATCCACTGACCGAAGGTCCGCTCAACCCCCACGACATTCTGCGGGTCAAGGGGCCGGAGGCGGTGCAGGTATACCTGGTACAGCAGGTACAGGAGGTATACCGTTCACAGGGTGTCGACATCAATGACAAGCATATCGAAGTGATCGTCCGCCAGATGATGCGGAAGATCAAAGTGGAAGACCCCGGCGATACGCGGCTTTTGCCGGGCAGTCTGGTCGACCGGTTCGAGTTCATGGAGGAGAACCACCGGGCGCGCCAGCAGAACGGGGAAGAGGCCGAAGGCCGGCCGGTTCTTCTGGGGATTACCAAGGCTTCGTTGGCCACGGAAAGCTTCCTGTCGGCGGCCTCCTTCCAGGAGACGGCCCGGGTGCTTACGGACGCGTCCATCAAGGGACGGGTCGATCCGCTCATCGGTCTGAAGGAGAACGTGATAATCGGCAAGCTGATTCCGGCAGGTACGGGTATGTCCCGCTACCGTAACATCCGGGTGTATGTGGCCGAAGGCGCTGAGCCGGGCTACATGCCGGCTGGTGAAACGTTGACTCCGGTCACGGATGAACCGGCAGCCGAAGATCTCTTCGCACCGGAAGAGACGGCGGAAATGGCGCCGGACGAGGATACCACCGACGGTAATGCCGAAACTGAAGCCGAGGTCGGTGGGAAGGCGTCCGAGTAGCGGTCCAAGGTGTATGATTGGTTGACAGGGTGAGGACGCGGCGATATACTCTCATGGTGTGTGTCGCTCCCACCCTGTCCGCCCAGCCTGGCAGGCAACGGGATGGGGTTGACTTGGCCGAAGTTACCGAGGAAACAAGCCGCAGCGGGGGAGACGTTATGGATTTGGCAGATGCCGCCCGCCGCGTGGTGGGAGCAAAACAGACGCTGCGTGCCGTGGAACGAGGCGAGGCGCAGGCTGTCTACTTGGCCCGGGACGCTGACCAGCGAGTGGTCCGGCCCATCAGGGAAGCGTGTGAGCGCGCCGGAATTCCATTGGTGGAAACGACAAGCATGGAAGAACTTGGCCGGATTTGCGGGATAGCCGTGGGGGCGGCTGCAGCGGCCGTTCTCTCTGTACGTGGCGGGTGGAAAGGAGCGTAGTAATGCCGACGATCAATCAGTTGGTCCGTCGTAGCCGGAAGCGCTTGGGGGAGAAGAGTAAGTCCCCGGCCCTTCACTATGTCCGGAACACACTTGAGAACGAGGTGAGGTACGGGGAAGGATCGCCGCAAAAGCGGGGCGTCTGTACACGTGTTACTACCATGACGCCCAAGAAGCCCAACTCGGCTTTGCGGAAGATCGCACGTGTCCGCCTCACCAACGGCGTAGAGGTGACCGCTTACATCCCGGGCGAGGGCCATAACCTGCAGGAGCACTCGGTGGTCCTCATTCGCGGCGGACGTGTTAAGGACTTGCCTGGTATTCGTTACCACATCATCCGCGGCACGTTGGATACAGCCGGGGTTGCTGACCGTCGTCAGGGACGCAGTAAGTACGGCGCTAAGCGGCCGAAGTGAGGTTGAGGAGGAGGTAACGCTATGCCCAGACGGGGCCCTGTGACACGCCGGCCTAGGATACCAGACCCGATTTATGGCAGTCCGATGGTTACGGAGTTGGTCAATGTCGTCATGCAGGACGGCAAGAAGAGTTTGGCTCAGCGGATAGTTTATTCGGCGCTGGAAGAGGTGGCAGCAAGGACTGGTCGCAATGCGCTCGAGGTTTTCGAGCAGGCGTTGAAAAACGTAATGCCGGTTCTGGAAGTGCGGCCTCGGCGCGTCGGTGGGGCGACGTACCAGGTACCCATGGAAGTCCGTCCTGAGCGGCGGGAGTCACTCGGGCTGCGGTGGCTGGTAGGATACGCCCGGCTCCGTGGTGATAAGCGGACTATGACAGAAAAGCTGGCTGCGGAAATCATGGATGCGGCCAACGGTCAGGGCGGTGCTGCCAAGAAGCGTGAGGACACGCACCGCATGGCGGAAGCCAACCGGGCGTTTGCTCACTACCGTTGGTAATCCTGGTTGCGGGAGCGAATTGGCCGCCCGCGAGGCGGCCGTTTGTGGGGAGATTCCGAAAACCGATTGACCGGAGGAAAGGAGGGCAGCGCAGTGGCAAGATCGGTTCCTTTGGAACGGGTACGCAACATCGGCATCATGGCGCACATCGATGCCGGTAAGACCAC
>JBLNBY010000243.1:0-8603 GCA_050260295.1 Bacteroidota bacterium | reverse complement strand
CGGTTCTCGGGAAGCCTGGCGGCGTTTTCCACCGCAAGCAGGGACGACTTGAGGACGCGTGCAGGAGCAGGCATGGCATCAGACAACTATCTCATCTCCTCTGCCAGTCGTAACGATGATCTCTCCGGCTTCCTCCAGTCGTCTGACCACTGCGACGATCTGGGCCTGGGCATTCTCGACGTCACGCAGGCGCACAGGACCCATGTATTCGATCTCGTCTTTGACCATCGTGGCGGCACGCTGGGACATGTTGCGGAAAATGGTGGCCTTGACGGTCTCGGATGCCCCCTTCAACGCCAGCGCCAGGTCTTTGACGTCAACCTCCCGGATGATCCGTTGGATACTCCGGTCGTCCAGGTTGACCAGATCATCAAAGACGAAGAGACGGCGCTTGATTTCTTCCGCCAGGGCCGGGTCTGCACGTTCGATGGCATCCATGATGCTCTTCTCAGTACTGCCATCAACGCGGTTGAGGATGGCGGCGGCTGCCTCGACTCCTCCGGCCACCTGGTAGTCAAGAGTCTCCACTTCCCGAAACCGAAGGCGGAGCGCATCTTCTACTTCCTCCAGTACCTCCGGAGATGTCCGGTCGAGGCTGGCTAGCCGCAGGATCACTTCGGCCTGCAACTCCTCGGGCAACGCGGCCAACACCGCTCCCGCTTGTTCCGGGACCAGATAGGCCAGAACCAGGGCGATGGTCTGGGGGTGCTCATGTTGGAAATAACCGGCCAGTTGCTCAGGGTCGGTCTGCCACATGAACGAGAAGGGGCGACTCCCCGCCGCTCCCGTCACCCGCTGCAACAGGCCTGCGGCCCGCTCCGGTCCAAATGCCTGCTCGATCAGGTGCTGTACCGAGGAGATGCCGCCCTCCAGAATTCGGCTGCGGGCCTGGTAGAGCTCGAGAAACTCCTCCAGCACCTGCCGGCTTTCCGCGGAGCTTACCTCCCCCAGGACGGCAATCTCCTGCCCCAGGATTTCCATCTCGTCATCTGGTAAGCGGTGCAGCACTTGCCGGGAGGTCTCCTGATCCAGAGTAAGGAGCAGGATTGCCGCTTTGCGCCGTGGTGTGTTGACAGTCGGCACTCTTGCGTAGGAAGTACGGCCGGACGGCA
This sequence comes from Bacteroidota bacterium, assembly GCA_050260295.1. Classification (GTDB taxonomy): domain Bacteria; phylum Bacillota; class Limnochordia; order Limnochordales; family DUMU01; genus DUMU01. The sequence goes on along the minus strand of JBLNBY010000243.1, from coordinate 7,491 downwards.
CTTCTATCTACCTCCTCCCCGGCGTCCGCGTCCAGCTGCATCGGAAACGAGCCATCCCCGCAACGTACGCAGGAAACCCTCGGGGTCCTCCCGGGCCAGGCGGGCCACCTGCAGCTGTAGCTGTTGGCGGCGTGTTTCTTCCTCGTCTGGTGTCAACGGCTCGTCAGCCAGCAAGTCGAGGACCTTGGGACCTGTACCGGGTTGCCCACCCGCGACGACCCCCGCGCCCCCGCCGCTGGCCGCGGACTGTTCGTCGGACCCGGCCTGGGCCGCAGTCTTGCTCAACGCATCCGCAAACGATGACAGAGCCTCTCCATTCCGCGTTCGACGAGCTCGGTACAGCAACACCAGAGCAACTGTCGTTACGAGGAGTGCGAGCGCCAGACCAACCAGGATGAGTCCAGTCGGTCGCGACTTACCGGGCTCGGATGCGGTCGGCGGACTGGCGCTGCCGGCGGTATTGAAGGGTACCGTAGCAATGGTCAATTGATCTCCCCGCTCCCGCACGATGCCGGCAGCCGAAGCGACGGCCGCCTCAACCTGAGCCTGTTCCGCCGGTGTCAGGCTCTGGTTGAGAATGACGGCGACGGAGAGCCGGTTCAAACGGCCTGGGGCAGGAACGTAATACGACTCGGTCCGGTTTAGCTCATAGTTGCGTATCGCCAAACTCTTGTCCCCGGACGTCTGGGGAGTACCGGCTGCTTCCACCGTGGTATAACCGGGCACGTTGCTGCTGATCCCCGGTACTCCGGCAGTGCCTGTATCCAGGGAAGTGCTCGACGTCTCCATCTCCACCTGTTCACTGCGCAGGAGGCCGCGATCGCTGCCGGGAGCGGGAGCAAACTGTTCCTGCCGCTCTTCCCGCAAATCAAAATCGAGTGTGGCGCTGACCCGGACCACTGCTTGTCCCAATCCAAAAACCTGCTCGAGCATGGACCGGATCCGTTCCTCGGTTTCCTGCTCGAAATCGCGGGTCAGGGCCAACCGCTCGCTGGCAGCTACCGTGGAAAAGCCGGCGTCCGATGCATCCGGACTTTCCAGCCCAGCCGAGAGCAAACGCCCATTTTGGTCGACTACGGCCACGTCCGCCTCTTTGAGCCCCGGCACACTGCGAGAAACCAGCGTGGTGATGGAGCGTACCTGTACCGGGCTGAGTGAACGCCCGGAACGAAGTCTGACGAATACCGAAGCCGAGGGCGGCTCCTGCTCACGGACGAACACCGAAGGCTCGGGGATGACCAAATGAACTCTGGCTTCCTCCACACCCTCCAGCTTTTCGATGGTTCGAGTCAACTCGCCCTGGAGGGCCCAATTGTAACGGGCCCTCCTCTCAAAGTCGGTAAGCCCCAGGTTCGTCTGGTTGAGGAGTTCGAACCCGACCACGCTATCACCCGGGAGTCCTGCACCAGCCACTTTCAGACGCAGGTCATATACTTCGTCCGCCGGCACGAGAATGGCCGTCCCGCCTGCAGCCAGTTCGTATCTCACCTGCTGTTCCTGCAGGAAGTCAACTACCTGCGCCGCTTCCTGCGGGGACATACCAGTAAAGAGTGGTACCAACCGCGGAGCAAAGAGGCGGGGCAGAAGCAGCAGAGCCACGAAGAGCAGCACCGAAGCACCGGGGATTGCTATCCGGGCAGCCCGGGGAAGCCTGGACCAGAAGTCCCGGATTTGCTCACGAAACCGCTGCCACTTGTCGGCCACCTACCCCACCTCCTTTGCTCATCGAATCCACTGCCATTCGCTCTCTTGCCTTACCGCCCATACCTTCTCGGATCGCCTTCACTGCTCGGATCGCCGCCAACCTTCGCCGTATCACACCTGCATACGCATGATCTCTTGATAAGCTTCGAGAGCTCGGTTACGCACCGCCACCGTCAATGAGACGGCCAGAGCCGCTTCTTCCGTGACTTGGACTGCCTGTGCCAGGTTCGGCCCCGCCGGATCGCCGGCAGCTACCGCCCGGGCAGCGTAATCGGCTTTCTGCTGAAGATCATTCGCCTGCTGCAGAGCATTCTGCAGCAGGTCAGCAAAACCTGGGGCGGTCTGGGACACCCCACCGGGATGGGGTGACCCGGCGACAACCGCTTCGTCCTCGACACCCCTGAGTTTGGGCGAATACCCCAGATATGCCTTGATGGTTTCGTCGGTCAACACGGACATCGCCACTGTTATCGCCACCTTCCATCCTGGGCGAGCCTCGCGACTCAGCCACGCAACAGATCGAGGGTACGTAAGGCCAGCTGCCGGGTGGTTTCCAGTGCCGCCAGGTTGGCTTCGTAAGTTCGGCTGGCGGCCAGCATGTCCACCATTTCGCTGACCGGATTGATGTTGGGATAGCGAACGTAACCATCCGGCCCAGCATCAGGATGACCGGGATCGTAGACGAGGCGTGGCGGTGCAGGATCGACGGCTATGGCAGCCACGCGCACCCCGCTGCCGGGGTCGAGTTTCTGCCGGAGCAGATTGACAAAGTCCCGGCTCTGGAAGACCACCATGCGCCGACGATAGGGACCGCCATCTTCGGTCCGGGTGGTCTCCGCATTGGCCAGGTTATCGGCAATTACATCCATGCGCAGCCGTTCGGCCGTCAGACCCGACCCGCTGATGGCGAGAGCATCGAAGAGTCCCATATTCTCACCTCCCCTCTCGGATCACGTTACGCAGCAGGGAGTAACGGCGTCCGAGCAAGGCGTTGGCAGCCTGGTACCAGAGGCTCGTTTCGCTGAGAAGCACCAGCTCCCGTTCGAGGTCCACGTTGTTGCCGTCATTGCGAACAGCAGTCGTGGAATCCCGTACTATGCGGGCATCCGATCCAGAGCCGTCCGCTGCCGCAGCGACAGCACCGGCCATGAGGTGCCGGGGGTGGGTGCGCGCCAATCTCAGCTGCGCGGCAAAGTCTGCAGAGTCTGTGCTTCCGGGCGTCCAGGCAAGATCGAGCCGTTTGTAGTTGGGGGTTTCGGCGTTCGCCAGGTTGTGGGCAAGAAGCTCCTGACGCGTCCAAAGGTGGCTGAGGGTTTCGGCCAGACTGCGGTTGGCCAGTTCAAATAGACCAGGCACATTACGGGCCTCCCTTCCCTAACTTGGATCGGGAGGTCGGCACTTGCACGACAGGGCGGGGCTGATGTGGACGTGTGTACGAAATCTTCGTTATTGCATGGGTATACAGAAGCACCCGAGGAGACGCAGTCGCTCGGGCGCGAAAGCGTCGACCCCGGCAACCCGGCTGCCATAACCGTGACCTCTGGTTCTCCGAAGGTCCACGGCCTTAGGCCCGTGGCTTTGCGTCTCTGCCTTTTGACAGATTTGCCCTTGACAAGAGCCGACCTATTCAATTCGAACTTTTCTCCCGGCAGTCCCACTGCCGGATTAACTATTCTATCTTAATCGGCAATATCCTCTTGACCTTGAAGGGATATCCAACAAAAACTCCACCTGCCCTCGGAAGCTCTCAGAGAATGTAACGGGCAAGATCGCGGTCTACCAGCAGGTTTTCGAGGTGTGAACGGACGTACTCGGCATTCACCACCAGCTTGCCCTGCAGCTGGTCGGGAGCAAGAAAGGATGGTGCTTCCAGCAGTTTTTCCATCACTGTATAGAGGCGGCGGGCTCCGATGTTCTCCATCTGCTCGTTAGCCTGGTAAGCCACATCGGCGAGCGCATCGATACCGTCCTCGGTAAACTCGAGTTCCACCCCATCAGCAGCTAAAAGGGCCTTGTACTGCCGTGTAAGGGAATGCTCCGGTTCGGTTAGTATCCGTCGGAAATCTTCCCTGCTGAGGGCTTTTAGTTCGACACGGATCGGGAAACGCCCCTGCAATTCGGGGATAAGATCAGACGGCTTGGAGAAATGGAACGCGCCGGCGCCGATGAAGAGTATGTGATCGGTTCGTACCGGGCCGTACTTGGTCATTACCGTCGTCCCCTCGACGATGGGAAGCAAGTCCCGCTGTACACCCTCACGGGAGACATCCGGACCGTGGGTTGCCTCCCGGCCGGCAATCTTGTCGATCTCGTCCAGGAAGACGATCCCCGACTGTTCCACCCGGCGGATCGCTTCGGCGGTCACTTCCTCGGGGTTGATCAGCTTTTCGGCTTCCTCCTGGGTCAGGAGCCTGCGTGCCTGGCTCACCGTCACCCGGCGACGACGATGGCGAGGCGGGAGCAGTCCTCCAAACATGTCCTGGAGATTCATGCCCACCTCTTCCATGCCGGCACCAGCAAAGAACTGCATGAAGGGAGGCGAGGAGTTGTCCGTGATCTCGATTTCGACCATTTCGTCTTCCAATTCCCCAGCCCGCAGAGCCCGCCGGAGTTCCTGCCTTCGTTCTTCACCGGTCTCATCTTCGGACCTGCCTGGGGGAGTCTGAGGCTGAGATTCCGCCTCTCTTTGCGGCCCAGGGTTCCCTAACCCGAAGAGCGCTCCGAGAGGGTTGAAGTGGGACTCCCGCCGGCGACGGGGGGCAAATGCATCCAGCAGGCGCTCCTCCACTGCCTCGGTCGTACGTCCGGCAACCACCGCCACTTTTTCTTCCCGTACGTCACGCACGGCCCTTTCGACCAGGTCACGGATGATGGAGTCAACGTCGCGACCCACATAGCCCACTTCCGTGAACTTCGTCGCTTCCACCTTGATGAAAGGGGCATTGGCCAGTTTGGCAAGCCGGCGGGCGATTTCAGTCTTACCGACCCCGGTCGGACCAATCATCAGAATGCTTTTCGGCAATATCTCTTCCCGCAGGGCTTCGGGCAGTCGCTGTCGGCGGGTACGGTTGCGCAAGGCGATGGCGACCGCCCGCTTGGCTTCGTCCTGGCCCACGATGTGGCGATCAAGTTCGGTTACGACTTTCGAGGGAGTCATCAGGATATCGTATTCCATACGGCAACGCCCCTCAGACTTCTTCCACCGTTATCTGGTGGTTGGTAAAGACGCAAATACCGGCGGCGATGCGGAGCGACTCCTCCACAATCTCCCGGGGTGACAACGCGGAATGGGCGATCAAGGCTCGGGCAGCTGCCAGAGCATAGGCCCCGCCCGAGCCAATGGCGAGGACACCATCATCCGGCTCGATGATCTCACCCGTGCCCGAGACAAGGAGAAGCCGCTGACGATCCATGGCCAGCAGCAGAGCTTCCAGCCGGCGCAGAGCACGGTCCATGCGCCACTCTTTGGCCAGTTCGACGGCAGCCCTTTCCAGTTGTCCGTGGTACTGGTTGAGCCGGTCTTCAAGCCTTTCCAGCAGAGCAAAAGCATCTGCTACTGCTCCGGCAAAACCAACTACCACCTGTCCCTGGTAGATGCGGCGGACCTTCCGGGCCGAGCTCTTAACGATGATCTGATCACTCTGGGTCACCTGACCGTCGCCGGCCATCGCTCCCCGGCCGTCGCGGTGCACTGCCACGATGGTGGTTGCCCGCCAGACTCCCTTCTCCGGCGTCACAAGCGCTCGCCTCTCTTCCATTCTTCCCATTAACCTGGAGCCCCGCCCGAGGGTGGGCATTTCGATAGACTTCCATCAGCCTGCTGCGAGAGACGTGGGTGTAGATCTGGGTGGTAGCCAGACTGGCGTGTCCCAGCATCTCCTGAACTGCCCGCAGGTCCGCTCCCCCGTCAAGCAGGTGGGTGGCAAAGGAGTGTCGGAACACGTGCGGGCTGATTCCGGGACCGGCCCACCGTGCCACGATCTGCTGTACACGACGGGCCGTTAGCGGACGGCCACGCCGGTTGAGAAAGAGCGGCAGGTCAGCAGCATCGAGAGGTCTGGACCGGAGCAGCAGGGGGCGGGCTTTGTCCAGGTATGTACGCAACGCCTGTAGCGCAGGCTCACCCACTGGTATCAGCCTGACTTTTCGTCCTTTGCCCAGAACACGTAGGAGTCTCTGTCCCCAATCCACGTCCTCTCTGCGGAGCGCGACGAGCTCGCTTACCCGCAAACCTGAGCTGTAGAGCAATTCCAGCATGGCATGATCCCGGATCCGCTCGGGAGAATCGGCCGCCTCCGCCGCACTTTCCAGCAGGTTTTCCGCGGCCGAGACGGATAGAACCCGGGGCAGTCGCCGTGCCTGTTTGGGGCTGGGCACTTCGCGGGCAGGACTGTCCTCGACCCCGCCCTGCCGTTCCACAAAAGTCAAGAAGCTGCGGATCGCGGCCAGCTTGCGGGCACATGTAGCCGGCGAGAGGCCTTGCTGGTAAAGCTGAGCAAGGAACGCCCGTAAAGGCTCGCTGGCTGCCGGTGATGGGGATCCCGCCAAGCCGTCAGCAAAGTACAAATAGCTTTCGACATCCCGCCGGTAACCGGCGATCGTACCAGGAGCATAATGACGGGCACCAAGACTCATCAAAAAGAGCCTGAGTTGCTGCCACCAGAAACCAGGCTTCCCCGGCTGCTCTACCCTTTCCTGCACTCCCGCGTCCCTTCCTTCACCCAGCTCCTCTACCCCCTGTCTGTAACCATCGGTCGTTTTCTGCCGCTACGACTGCGTGGAAGGTGCTGTTTGAGGAGTTGGCGTTACCTGTGGCATGTTATCGGCCGGTTTTCCCCTGTAGCCGCAGGCCTCATTGGTGCAGACTGCCGCCGCCTGTCGGCCGCGAACCACCATCAGCCGGCCGCATCGGGGGCAGATACCGACCGGACGGTTCCAGGAGGTAAAGTCGCATTGCGGATATCCCGAGCAGCCGTAGAAGATCCGGCCTTTGCGGGAACGACGTTCCACCAGGGGACGCCCGCAGCGAGGACAGGGGACTCCCACCACTTTTAGGATTGGTTTGCTGTTGCGGCACTCGGGAAACCCGGAGCAGGCGAGAAACTTCCCGTACCGTCCGCGCCGGATCACCATGGGGCGGCCGCAGACATCACACTGGATGTCGGTTACCTCTTCCGGGAGATTGACCTCCTGCATCTGACTTTCGGCCTTGGCCAGGCTGGCAGCAAACGGGCGGTAGAAACGGTCGATCACCGCCTGCCATGACTCTTTGCCTTCCTCGACCTGGTCAAGCTCGCTCTCCATCTGAGCAGTAAAGCCAATGTCGACGATGTCCGGGAAATACTCCCGGAGAAGGTCGACAACGACGATTCCCAACTGGGTAGGTCGAAAACGCCGGTCTACCATCTCCGCGTAGTCCCGGTGCCGCAAGGTTTCCAGAATGGGAGCGTACGTACTTGGGCGACCGATCCCCTTCTCCTCCAGCGTCTTGATCAGGGTTGCTTCGCTGAAGCGGGGAGGCGGCTGCGTAAAATGCTGCTCGGGCCGGATGGCGACCAGCTTCAACCTTTGGCCCTCTTCCAGAGGCGGGAGCTGTTTACCTTCGGCGGAGAAATCGCTCTCGCTGAGCCGCCCATCACGGGATTCACCGCCCGCGGCACCGTCGAGCGAGAACCCGAAGTTGGAAGACGCGTCCGGCTCTGACTTTCCGTCTGCCGAAGTCTCTGTGGCTTCTTCTCTGGTGCGGGTCTCCTGGTAAATGGCGGTAAACCCAGTAAACTTCATCAC
>JBLNBY010000242.1:0-4243 GCA_050260295.1 Bacteroidota bacterium | reverse complement strand
ACCCGGGTGGAACAGCAGATTGCGGCCGTCTCACCGCATGTCGAGAATGTTATCTGTTATCAATACATCGGCTTAATGGACGACCCAGGCTCACGTGTGCCTGTACGGGTCGAGGGTGCCGGGAAGCTTTGGACTGATTACCGCCGTTGGCGGAAGGACAGGGTCAGAGAGGGGAACCAGACCATGGAGGGGAATGTCCCCAGAAGCTTGGGCGCTCTTTGATTGGTAAGAACCAGCGATAGAGTGTGAGGCGAAGCGAATGACCACTGGATGTGGATCCCCTGAGACGATGTGGTGTCGTGAGGATGTCAAGCGGGAACTGCAAAGGAGATCGGCAGCTCAACTAGCCTCCCGTACGCTTTCCGTCTCCTACTACAGGATCGGCTATCGCCTGGACTTTCCCCTGCCCTTTCAGGACAAACCCCGTGAATGGCCGACGGTACCGGGGATCGCCCCCTATCCCTGGTTCATCTGGTTGTCTTGGGCTCTCGAGGAGCGCTGGCGCGTACTCCGTGCAGCTTGGCGTGACCTGCAGGATGCCGGCGCCGGCCGGCTCTACCGGCACGAGCTTGTCGACGTTAGCAGCTGGCCGAGCTTTCGCGACGTGGGCGAGACCGTCCACCTGGTGACCGGCCATTTGGCGGGGATGCTGGCTCTGGCGCTGAACGACTCCTCCGGTGGGCAGGAGAACGGTCCCTTCGCTTGGCAAGGGCAGGAGCTCGTGCAACTGCAGGCAGGAGCGCAGCGACTCATTGACCTCGACGTCTGGCCCTGGTATCTGGCCACATGGGCTGATTGCACCCAGCTATCCGCTTCCGAGCTGCATAACATCCGGGTGATCATTCTGGTCCGGGCGGCTCAGTTAGCCCGCACCATCGGCCATCCCGGCGCGAATCTCCTGGAGGGAACGGCCCGCAAGACCTTGAACGCCTGGTGTGAATATCGTTCCCAATACGGGCGTACGGAGGGGACGGCGTACGATGCATACCTGCTCGACTCCGTCACCGAATGGGTACAGACCTTGCCGGACCGGGAGCACTGGCAGGACAAGATGCGGGCTCCCCTGGCCTCATTCGTAGCCGCCTGCACGCACATGGTCCTTCCCGGACAGTACCACTGTCTGGTGCCTCTCGGTGACGTCGAGCCGGAGATGACTTCCTGGATGACCGTACTGGGGCGCTTGGTGCGCTGGTACCGCTGGCCCGAAGCACACTGGCTGTTTCGCCACATTCCCGTGAGTGCACTGCCGGCTGCGGCGTTGACCGAAGCGCTGGCCTTAGAAGAGGCGATGAATCATGTTCCTGCCCACGCGCCCGTTGCTCAGCCAGTAAACCATCTTGATGCCGTTACCTTGCGCACGGGTTGGTCGCCGCAGGACTGCCTGGTAGCGGTGGGTGCGAATGGGGGGAGTGAAGGGCATCTCCACCCGGACGGCGGCAGTGTGGCCATAAGTTGGAATCAACGCCTTTGGATCAGCGACCCGGGCTATCAGCAATACCGGCCGGGGCGGGAACGGGACTTTACTCTGGGAGTCGAGGCACACAACCAACCAGTCATCGTGGGATATCCCATCTCATCCAGGAGAGCCAGAGTCATCGAGTTGACGACCTCTGCCGACGGGACTCAGCAGGTAGTGCTGGACCTTACTGCCTGTTACAGCGGTCTGCCACCGGAAGCCAGCATAAGGAGAACGGTCCTCCTTCTTCCCAGCAAAGAGCCGGGGCCGATAGTGATGGTACGGGATGAACTGCGCGGTCTGGGTGAGAGCGAGGTTGCATTTCACTGGCAGGGGAGCCCGCTGGCGGATGTGAGCTGGGGGTTTCGCGACGGCTTCGCCCGCCAGAGCTGTGCTGATGTTGTGTTTTGGATTACGACACGCCCTGGCCAGGTGTCAGGCGACATGCTCTACCGTCACGACGGCAGCCGGGGGCAGTTGACTCTACGTTTCCGCGAAAGGTTAGCCTCAAACTCGTTGGACCTTGCCGGGCAGGCAGCACCAGCCGTGCCCGTTTTGAGACGCTGGTGGATCTTCATTGGTGGTCCGGCCGGTTGGGAGCCGCCACGGCGACTGGTTGAGGATCTCATCGGTCAGGCCGGAATCCTGGGCCCTGCGAGGCAATAGCCGCGGGTAGGGGGGAGTGACTGCGGTTTGGCAGGGCAGAGAGTCAGCTGCGAGCGTTGCCCAAACGCTCCGGCCTAAGATCGAGTCACTACTGAAGTGCGGGATTCTTCGTCGGTAAGCGAAACGAGGTTTGCACCCTTTCACCCACGAGGTCGAAGGCGTCACCCATCACCAGCCGCACCTCTTCGTCTTTGGGAGTGTGGTCAAGGCCAGGCACGTCAGAGTATTGACATCTGGCCGTGATTGGGGACCAGATGACATTATGGCACGAATGAAACAGAAGGGGAGGCAAGGAAGAATGCCACTGCCCATGGTGCATCTCGCGGTTGCGGTTCGGATACATGGAGATGGCGACTCCTTGCCAACCCCAGCTTTCCTGCTGGGCAACCTGGCGCCGGACGCTATACACATGCGGCCCAATGCTAATCGAGATGACAAGCGGAGAACCCATCTGCTCGATCCGAGCTCGCAGGCCTGGGATCACGACGTGATCCGGGAGTTTTGCGTTGGGCAGCAGCTGGGGCCAGGGAGTGAGTTAACTGCCCTAGATAGAGAGAGACGTGAGTTTTTACTGGGCTATGCTGCGCATCTACTCACAGATAGCTTTTGGTCCGATCTGGTGTATGAACCGTTCGTTAGAAAATTACCCGCTGGCACTTCGCCGGAAGAGAAGAACAGGATCTACTATACAGAAACCGACCAAATCGATATCGACATCCACAGGAGCAGTGCTTGGCGTCCTAAGGTATGGGAATTGCTATCCAAAGTCGACGCCCCGGAAATGGACGGGCTTTTGACAGCAGAAGAGATTGGCAAATGGCGCGATCGGGTACTGGGATGGTACACCCCGGATAAAGAACCGAAGATTCAAGTCAAGTATATAACCCATCGGCAAGTGGCAGTGTTCATCGATGAGGCAGCTGCGTCGATTCGCGCCCTGTTTGCCGAGTGGGATGTGTTACCATCCGGGCAGCGTTCTGCCAGGCAGTAGGCGCTCCGAGGCCGTGGTGTTGCCGGTACACCAGATGAGGAGCGGCGGTCCGGGTTACGGTTGGCCCTGGCCCTCTTGATACCACCGATACTCAGCCGCTAGACCTTCCCGCAGGGGCGTGACCGCTTGCCACCCCAACATCGTCTTGGCCCTCTCCACGTCTGCCAGGGTGGCAGTCACATCGCCTGGGGCTGCCGGGGCTTGCATAATGCGGGGAGCGCGGCCGGCTACCTGGCCGATGACTTCGAGGAGCTCTTTTAACGTAACCGAAGTACCGCTGCCCACGTTGAAGACTTCACCGGCTACTTGCTTGCTCTTCCCGACGTCTGCCAGCGCCTGCCAGCCGGCAAGATTGGCACGTACGACGTCGTCCACGTACGTAAAGTCACGTGTCTGGTTTCCGTCGCCGTAAATCCTGACCTCACGACCGTGAGCGAGGGCGTCGATGAAACGATAGATGGCCATGTCCCGGCGTTGGCGGGGGCCGTACACGGTAAAGTAGCGCAGGCTCACCGTGGCCAGGCCGTAGTTTTCATGGTAGGTCCGTACCAGGTGCTCTCCGGCCAGTTTGGTCACTCCGTAGGGCGAGTAAGGGCGGGGATACATTGCCTCGTGAAGCGGGAGCGTGGGCTGTTGGCCGTACACCGACGAGGACGAGGCATAGACGAACTTCTTGATCCGGCGTCTGACGGCCAGGTGTAGCAGGACTTGAGTGGTCAGCACGTTGTTGTGCAGGTATGCCGAGAAGTTGTCACCCCAGCTTTCCCGGACACCGGCCAGGGCCGCCTGGTGGAAGATCACGTCTGCACCGGCGACGATCCTTTCCAGATTCAACTGGGCGAGGTCGCCCACCAGCCCGGTGAACCCATTCCACTCCTGCAGGCGGTCCCAGTTGTCGTTCTTCTGAAATACGCAGTAGTTGGGCAGGAAGGCGTCGATGCCAACCACCTCGTGCCCCTGCTTGAGCAATTCCTCCGCCAAGGTTGAGCCGATGAACCCGGCTGCCCCGGTCACGATTGCTTTAGCCACGGTTCTCAACCTCCGTCCCCGGGAATTGCCCCCGGCCCGGGGCGATGTAGACGAAGCCAAGCCCGGTAAGGTGGGCTGCGTCCAGGCACAGGCGGGCGTCC
>JBLNBY010000241.1:0-2922 GCA_050260295.1 Bacteroidota bacterium | reverse complement strand
CAGGCGGTCCGCCGTCTTGAGCTGGTTCTTCAGGCTGCGGCCCAAAAAGTCCATGTCAACCCGCAGCCCCTGCCGCCGCAATTCCTCTACCAGCTTCAGTATCTGCCCCTCCGGGACGGCTCCCACTCGGGCCACATAGACGTCGACTTCCGGTCCAGGCTTGGGCAAAACCCCCGCCGCCTGCAAGCTGAGCAAGAGCCGGTCGAGCCCTGCAGCAAACCCGATGCCGGGCACGCTGGGGCCGCCCATCATCTCCACCAGCCCGTCATAGCGGCCGCCCCCCAGCACCGCATCCTGCGAACCGAGGCCAACTGCCACCAACTCAAAGACCGTACGGGTATAGTAGTCGAGCCCTCGCACGAGGCGCGGGTAGCGCCGGAAGGGAATACCCAGTTCAGTCAGATGCTGCTGGACAGCTTCCCAGTGCTGCCTGCAATCGTGGCAGAGGTACTCATCCATCGGCGGGGTGTCTTCGGTCAACCGCCGGCAGCCCTCCTCCTTGCAGTCCAGCACCCGTAGGGGGTTGCGGTCCAGCCGCCGCTGGCAACTGGGACACAGCTCATCTCGGTGAGGACCGAGTTTGGTGCGCAGAAGGTCACGGTAGTCACCGCGGCAAACCGGGCAGCCGATGCTGTTGATCCGCAATTCCCACTCCTGCAGGCCAATGGCTTCGAGGAAGGAGATCCCCAGCGAGATGATCTCCGCATCCAGGGCAGGTTCGTCACTGCCGAATGCTTCCACGCCAAACTGGGTGAACTGCCGGTAGCGCCCAGCCTGCGGCCGCTCGTAGCGGAACATCGGGCCCATGTAGAAGAGCTTGACGGGCAACGAGCCGGTATACAACTTGTGTTCGAGAACAGCTCGCACCACCCCGGCGGTCCCTTCGGGCCGCAAAGCCAGCTCCCGACCTCCGCGGTCCGTAAAGGTGTACATCTCCTTCTCCACGACATCGGTGACTTCTCCGATACCACGGGCAAAGAGGGAAACCTGCTCGAAGATGGGAGTACGAATCTCTTCGTAATGGTAACGGGCGCATGTGCGGCGGGCGGCCTCCTCGACCCAGACCCACCAGCGACTCTCTGGAGGAAGGATGTCTCTCGTTCCGCGCACTGCGGCGATCTCCACGCCTTCAGAACCCCCTCTAGCAAGAGATGGCGGCCGTCTGCGACCGCCATCCCATCCCATCTCATCACCCAATCAACGTCCCGGTGCAATCCGGTGTTTGTGGTTACTGGCCGCTCTGGCTACTGGCAGCATCGCTTTGCTGCCCCGTTGCCACGGAAGCTTCCGAAGCTCCGGACTGCTCGCCAGCCGCGGGCTGGGAGGCCTCGCTCTGCTGGTTCGCCTGGTTTTTCTGGGCCTCCTCTTGCTGCTTCTGATAGAGCTCCCAGATCTCATTTACACGCTGCTCTTCCTGCTTGGCCAGCTCTTCTTCTCCCAACTCCTGGAATAGGCTGGCGAGCTGGCTGTGGATACTCAGATCATCCTGCGGTGCCAGCTCCTGGACCTTCTTCAGCGCCGCCAGCGCCTTCTCTTTCTGGTCGGCATCCTTGTAGGCCAGCCCCAGTGCCAGCTGAATGTCGTAATCGTTGGGGGCACCCTGCGCCGACCGCTCCAGCTCGGCCATCATTTGTACCTTGTCCTTCTTCATCTCGTATACCCGGGCGAGGTACATGCGGACGTATGGATCGTCACGTTCACCGAGAGCCCGGTTGTACTCGGCGATCGCCTCGTCGAGCTTCCCGATGCTTACAAGGTCACGAGCCTTGAGGACCGGATCCTTGATCTCGATCTTGGCCTGGGCCTGGAGATTTGCGAACCATTTGGCCTGCTCTTCCTGACGCCGCTGCTCAGTCAGTTGCTGGCGCAAACTTTCCTTCTGCTTTTCGAAATCCTCCCCGGAGGCATCCTTGCGGGCAGTCACCTTGACGATATAGTACCCATCCGTGCCCTTGATCGCGTCGCTGACCTGGCCAGCAGACAGCTTGAACGCAGCCTCGTCCACCGCCTGGGGCAGTTGATCGTGTCCGATCTCTCCTAGCTCACCGCCGCTCAACTTGCTCGAGTCGTCGGAATACGTCTTGGCCAGCGTGGCGAAATCCTGCCCCGACCTGGCTTTGGCAACGACATCGTTGGCCAGCCGCTCCGCCACCGTCCAGGCTGCTTCCCCTTCGCCCTTCGGCTTGATCAGAATGAGTGAAGCAGTGATCTTCTCATAAGACCGGGCGACATCCGCATCCGACACCTCGATGTTCGCTCCAATGGAATCCAACAGTTTCTGGACCATCAGGTTCTCGCGCAGCTGCTCCTTGTAGTCCTTTTCACCTCTGAAACCCTGGTCTTGAAGGGCGGTCAGGAACTCCTCCTGCGACGGGTATCGCTCCCGGTTTTTCTTGAACTCCTCGTCGAGCTCCTTATCGGAAACCTTGATCTTCTGGCGACGGGCTTCCTGCAGCAGCAGGTTGTAGTCGCGCAGGGTCAAATAGGCATAGTATTCCAACTCGGGCCGCATGCTGTTTGGTATCGCTTGGTAATATAGCCGGGCCATCAGGTACTGTTCGCTGAAAGCCCGCTGGAGATCGGCCGCAGTGATCTTGGTCCCATTTACGACTGCTACCGCGCTTCGCCCGCTGGAAATGCCGCCGAAACCAAAGCCCCCGTCCGCACCGATGATCACCATACCTAGGGCAAAGGCCGCCGCGATAACCACGAATATCCACTTCATCTGCTTACGCAGCCGATTGAAAAGCATCCAATTCCCCCCGTCCCCGCTTCTCCCGCATCTTGCAGGCCGCCAGCCCCATCCCTGCAGTCATCCCCCCAAGCACAACCGCTTGTCCTCGCGGCGAAAACGGAAACACCAACCCGTGTTCTGAATAGCAATGAAAAGCCCGATAGTAAGAGCAGAACACAACCTGCTCA
>JBLNBY010000240.1:0-5507 GCA_050260295.1 Bacteroidota bacterium | reverse complement strand
GGAGTTCGAACCATCAGTCTCGTCTAGCGCAGCCGGCCTCTTCCCGGGCGGGGATCACTACCAGCATGGTGCGACAAGCTGCACGAGATTCACTACGAAAACTGAACCCGGTCTACATGCTGCACAACCCGGTCATGTTTGTCGTCGAGGTGGGTGCACTGCTTACGACCGCGGTAGTAGTACGCAATATCATCACCACGGGGTGGCGCTCCCTCCTCGGCTTTGACGCCCAAATCACCCTGTGGTTGTGGTTTACTGTCCTGTTCGCCAACTTCGCCGAATCCATCGCCGAGGCACGCGGCAAGGCACACGCAGACACCCTCCGGCGCACCCGTGCCGAGACCAAGGCTAAGAAAATCGTCGGGATCAACGCGGACGGCTTGTTGCGAATCGAGATCGTACCGTGCTCTACCTTGCGCCGGGGTGACCTGGTGCTGGCCGAGGCGGGTGATATCATCCCCGGCGATGGCGAAGTCGTGGAGGGGATCGCGTCGGTAGACGAAAGCGCGATCACTGGCGAGTCCGCCCCGGTGATTCGTGAGGCCGGGGGCGATCGCAGCGCTGTCACCGGGGGCACCCGGGTTCTTTCCGATCAGATCAAAATCCGGATTAGTTCTGACCCGGGGGAGACCTTCCTCGACCGCATGATTGCCCTGGTGGAGGGGGCCAGGCGACAAAAAACCCCCAATGAGGTGGCACTGATGGTCCTGCTGACCGGCTTGACCATCATTTTCCTGCTGGCTGTCACCACCCTTGACCCCTTTGCCCGCTACTCCCGGGCCACCGTCTCCCTTCCCGTGCTGGTCGCGCTGCTGGTCTGCTTGGCGCCCACTACGATCGGTGCTTTACTTAGCGCCATCGGTATTGCGGGCATGGATCGCCTGGTCCGCCGCAACGTTCTGGCCCTCTCCGGACATGCGGTAGAAGCAGCCGGCGACGTGGATGTCCTGCTTCTGGACAAGACAGGAACGATCACGCTGGGTAACCGTATGGCCAGGGAGTTCATTCCCACCCCCGGTGTCACCGCCACTGAACTGGCAAACGCCGCCCAGCTGGCCTCGCTGGCCGACGAGACTCCCGAAGGCCGCAGCATTGTCGTCCTGGCGAAGGAACAGTACGGGCTGCGCGGCCGCGACCTGCGCGAGATCGGAGCGACCTTCGTCCCTTTCACCGCCCAAACCCGCATGAGCGGAGTGGACCTGCAGCTCGGAAAGGATGGTCAAAAGCGGCAGATTCGCAAGGGTGCGGTGGAGGCCGTCAAAGCCTTTGTTGAACGCCAGGGGGGCTCTATGCCCGCTCAGGTCCTCGCCATAGCCGCCGAGGTCGCCAAAACTGGTGGCACACCCCTGGCAGTTGCAGACGGAGCACACGTCCTGGGAATCATCCGCCTCAAGGACGTAGTCAAGGGCGGGATCAAAGAACGTTTTGCGGAGCTGCGGCGGATGGGCATCCGAACCGTCATGATCACGGGCGACAATCCTCTGACCGCGGCCGCCATTGCCGCCGAAGCGGGAGTGGATGAGTTCGTGGCCGAGGCAACCCCGGAGACCAAGCTACAGGTGATCCGCAAGTACCAGGCGAAGGGCCACATGGTCGCCATGATCGGAGACGGTACCAACGATGCTCCCGCCCTGGCGCAGGCCGATGTAGGAGTCGCTATGAATAGCGGGACGCAAGCTGCCAAGGAAGCCGGCAACATGGTAGACCTGGATAGCAACCCGACCAAGCTGCTTGAGGTGGTAGAGATCGGCAAACAGTTGCTCATCACCCGGGGGGCGCTTACCACGTTTAGCATAGCCAACGACGTGGCCAAGTACTTTGCCATCATCCCCGCCATGTTCTCCACCACCTACCCGGTGCTGGATCGTCTCAACGTGATGCACCTGGCCTCACCCGCGAGCGCCATCCTATCGGCGGTGATCTTCAATGCGTTGATCATCGTGGCGCTGATCCCGCTCGCCTTGCGCGGCGTGCAATACCGGCCCTTGGGAGCGGCCGCACTGCTGCGGCGCAATCTCCTGATCTATGGCCTGGGCGGGTTGATTGTACCGTTCGCCGGGATCAAGCTGATCGACCTGCTGGTAGTCGCGTTGCACCTTGTACCTTGAAGGATGCGACAACCCGCAATTCGTGCTATTAAGAACATGAGATAAGGGAGTGCAGGCGATGAGACTTCGCAACAGGGTGCTGGTGCAAGCCGCAATCATCCTCGGGCTTTTCACCGTCCTGCTCGGTCTGGTCTACCCGTTGGCCACCACCGGGCTGGCGCAGCTTCTCTTTCCCCGGCAAGCCAACGGCAGTCTGATAACAGTGGAAGGCCGGGTCGTCGGGTCGCGGCTGATCGGACAGCGGTTTACGGATCCCGGGTACTTCCACGGGCGCCCCTCGGCAGCCGGCAGCAATGGCTATGACCCCACCGCCTCCGGCGGGTCAAACCTGGGGCCGACCAGCAAGGCGCTGCTCCAACAGGTAGCGCAGCGAGCGGCCCGGGTTCGACAAGAGAATGGATTGCCTGCCAACGCCGCCATACCCGCCGATCTGGTGCTGGCCTCGGGCAGCGGGCTCGATCCGGAGATCTCCCTCTCCGGCGCACTGATCCAGGTACCCCGTGTAGCACGGGCCCGGGAAGTGGACGAAGCAATCGTCCGGAATCTGGTCTACCAGCACTTGCGCGGACGCCAGTTCGGTTTCCTGGGTGAACCCGGGGTTAACGTGTTGGAGCTCAACCTCGCCCTCGACCGTCTCGCCGGCCAGAGCAAAGAGGGAGCTAGAGCCCGGGACATAGAGGACGGGCAGAGGACACACGGACAACAGGCAGAGATCGAACGGTAGGAAGAGAACGGTAGGACTCGAACATGGACATGGACATGGTCGGTCAGGTAGGGCACGTAGGGCAGGAAGGACAGCTACCCGAGCCCGGCTTAGACTTTCCACCGTCGCAGCCGGCCTCCAGCCGGATTGACCCGCAGCGTCCCGATCCGGAAGCGCTGCTTGCCCGGATCGCCGAGAAGGAAGGCCCGCCCCGCGGGCGGTTGACCATCTTCCTGGGCGCGGCAGCAGGAGTGGGCAAGACTTACGCCATGCTGGAGGCGGCCCAGCAGCGCCTGGCGGAAGGGGTGGATGTGGTAGCCGGTTGGGTGGAAACCCACGGCCGCCGGGAGACCGAGGCGATGCTGGCCAGGCTGCCCCAGCTGCCACCTCGTTCCATTCCCTATCGCGGCACGGTGCTAAAGGAAATGGTCCTGGACGCCCTGCTGGCCCGCCATCCTCAGCTCGCTTTGGTTGATGAACTGGCCCACACCAACGCCCCCGGCTGCCGTCACGCCCGGCGTTATCAGGACGTGGAGGAGTTGCTGCAGGCCGGCATATCGGTCTACACGACGCTCAATGTTCAACATATTGAAAGCCTCAACGACGTGGTGGCGCAGATCACCGGGGTAGTGGTTCGGGAAACAGTTCCCGATTACATCGTGGATAAAGCGGACCAGATTAACCTGGTCGACCTCCCCCCCGAAGAGTTGATCCAGCGGCTGAAAGAAGGTAAGGTTTACGTGCCGCAGCAGGCCGAGCAGGCGTTGCGCCATTTCTTCCGCCCGGGCAACCTCAACGCCCTGCGTGAACTGGCTCTCCGCCGCACGGCAGCCCATGTCGACAGGCAGTTGCGCAAGTACATGCACACCCATGAGATCCCCGGTCCCTGGCCCGCCGGTGAACGGGTGCTGGTTTGCGTCAGCCCCAGCCCGCTCTCGGCCCAGCTGGTGCGGGCGGCGCGGCGCATGGCCGCCGGCTTGCAGGCGGAATGGTTGGCAGTGTACGTGGAGCGGCCCCAAGCCGAGATGTCCCTCGAAGATCGGCGGCGCGTAGCAGCTACATTGCGCCTGGCCGAACAGTTGGGAGCAGAGGTCATCACCCTCCACGGCGACAACGTGGCGGACGAAGTAGTCCATCTGGCCCACGCCCGTAATGCGACCCAGATCGTCGTCGGCAAGCCGGACCGGCCCCGCTGGCAGGAGTGGCTGCACGGTTCACCCGTGGACGACATCATCCGCAAGAGCGGAGCCATCAATGTTCACATTATCAAAGGCGAAGGATCAACGCCCCATGTGCCCGCCCTGCCTGCCGGCCGTGAACCAGCGGCCGCGATCCCCGGCTCCGGAGTTAACCCGCCGAGAGCGCCCGGACGCCCCGAAGGATATGGCCCGGCGCCGGTACCCAACGCTCTGCGGCCCGCTCCGGCTGCACCCGGCCCCCTGGAGTCGCGGGCAGGCCTGCTTTCGCCTACACAATCTATCCCGCCGCGCCTTCAACCACCCACTGTACCCCCCGCTGCACCGTCTGCCGCTACCAGGGGTTGGGAGAGGAAGTCCCACTCGTGGGGAGGGCCCTACCTGGGAAGCCTGGCCCTGGTCGGGTTGGTTACCGCACTCGGGCAGTGGGCGAGGGCGCTGATGGACCCGGTAAACTTGGCCTCCGCTTACCTGTTGCCCATCCTTTGGAGTGGCGTACGCTACGGCTCCGGCCCGGCGATGGTCACCGCTCTTGCCAGTGTGCTGGCACTCGACTTTTTCTTCATCATGCCGTACCACACTCTGCGAGTGGCAGAGACACGCTACCTCTTCACCCTGTTGGTGTTCCTGGGAGTCGGGCTGATGACCGGCACCCTGGGAGTGCGGCTGCGCCGGCAGGTAGAACACGCCCGTGAACGGGAGGCGACGTTGGCCGCGCTGTACGGGCTCAGCCGCGAGGCTGTCTCCCTGACCACAATAGACGAAGTCAGCGAAGCGGTGATCAGGCGAGTACAAGACGCACTGGGCGGCGAGGCACTCTTGCTGTTGCCCGACCGCACGGGACACCTGCAGGTGGAGGGGCAGAGAGCCGTCACCAATCCGTCTTTACCCGATAACGAACTGGCCGTCGCCGAATGGGTATACGCCCATGGACAGCCGGCCGGTTTGGACACCGAAACGCTGGCCGGAGCAAGCGCACTGTACCTGCCTCTTACGACGGCCCGAGGCGTAGTGGGAGTCCTCGGCCTGCGCCCTGCGCCCACCTTCGCCCCGGAAGATCGCAACCGCCGTGGTCTTGACCGCGATCTCGCACCCAGGGGCAGGGGGCGCGGACCCGCCTTCTCGCCCGAGCAGCGCCACCTTCTCGAAGCCATGGCCGGACTGGCAGCCACGGCTATCGAGCGGGTACAGCTGGCGGAGGCAGCACAAGCCACCCAGCTCCTGGCCGAAACGGACCGCCTGCGCGCCGCACTGCTCAACTCCGTCTCCCACGAGTTGCGAACCCCGCTTGCGTCCGTGATTGGTTCCGTCACTACCTTGCTTGAGGATGAGTCGATGTACGATGTAAGAACGCGCCGCGACTTGCTGGAAACAATCCGCGAAGAAGCGCTGCGGATGAACCGCCTGGTAGGCAACCTGCTCGACATGGCCCGCCTGGCGTCCGGACGGTTGCAGTTAGACCGGGATGCCTGTGACCTGGAGGAGGTGGTCGGTGCCGCT
>JBLNBY010000239.1:0-3650 GCA_050260295.1 Bacteroidota bacterium | reverse complement strand
CGCTTTCTTCGTTGTTTCCAGCGGGGACGGACAGGCCGGCGTGTGGCCGTACTGGTGGCCTTGACGCTGGTTTTGGCTGCTTCCCCCATCGGCGCGGTGTCGCGCCCCAAGGACATGCGCGAGATCGAGAAGAGCTTCGCCGCGCAGGATATCCTGGAGATGGTGCAACGTGGTATCGCCACCGGCTACTCGGACGGTACGTGGCGGCCCAACCAGCCGATCCGCCGCTCCGAGTTCGCCAGCATGCTCGGCCGGGCATTGGAGCTGCCCTCGCCCAATAGCTCGACGCGCCCCGAGGTGAAAGACATCCGCGGCAACTGGGCCGCCCGCTACATCGAGCGGGTGGTGGCTGCCGGCCTGATGCCCGCCGAGGACGGGCGCTTCCGCCCCGACGACATGCCCACCCGCGCGGAGATCATCACCGCCATCGGGCGGGCACTCGAGGTTTACCAGGGCGATGAGACGTGGGTCAACACCTGGAACTCACCCTTCAGCGATCTTGCGGCTGGCGGCGACAACCAGCAGAATCAGATTTTCCGGGCTGCGGAGATAGTACGCCGGCTGGGAATCATGCCCCGAACCTTCGCCGGAAGCTTTGAACCCGAGCGCAAGGTGACCCGGCAGGAGGCGGCGGCTCTGGTCAACGCTACCCTCCGGACCAGAACCGATATGGGCAAGGTAGCCGCTGTCGACCCGACCGGCCTCAGCCTTACCTTCACCGGCGACACTGGCGACAGGCAGGTTCCCGTTTCCACCGAAGCGACCATTCTACGCAACGGAGTGGAGGTGGCGCTTGACCAGTTGCAGGCCGGTGATGACGTCCGGGTTGTCTACAACGTGCTGGGAGAGGCAGCCGCCATCCGTGCCAAAGGTCTGGTCACCCGCCAGGACCTGGTCTCCCGGTTGAGCGGCATGAGCAAGGGAATCCTCTCGCCCGTCGAGATCGAGACCCTCCTGTCCGGCGACAAGTCCCAGCGGACCCAGGCCCTCTGGAGTGCCGCCTACGATGCACTCCTGCGGCAGGGGCTGAGTCCGGTCGAGGCCGACGCCCTGTTGAACAAGGACTGGAGCACTGCCCAGGGTCTCGCCGCAGAGCGGCTGGCCACTGCTCTCAGCCAGGCGCTCGATGTCTCACCCGACCTCATCCGGGCCGTACTCGCCCGGGACAAGCAGCAGGCTCTGGAAGAGGTACGTCTCGAGGCGCTCTCCCGCCTCCTAACCGGGCAGTTGAATGGCCTCCTGTCCCAGTACTCGCTGCTTCCCCGGGATCTGATCGCCTCGGGATCGTGATGGGGCAACGGTCCAGGTAGCAAGTCAACAGCCAATAAACACGAAGGGCTACCAGGAAAGCATGACCGTATGACGGTCAGTCAGCCATCCTGGTAGCCTTTTCTCCATTGTCGCCTTGTCCTTGCCTACTGCAGCCACTTCCGCGGGTCCTCGTACTCGCCGCGGATCTTCACCCGGAAGTCCACGTGCGGACCCGTGGAAAGGCCCGTACTGCCCGAATAGGCGATCACTTCACCCCGGCGTACATACTGGCCCGGTTCCACCAACACCTCGGAATTGTGGCCGTACAGCGTCTGGACACCATCCATGTGCTCGATGACGACCCCGTATCCGTATCCGTCCATCCACCCGGCCTTGACAACCTTACCGCCGGCTGCCGCCCGGACTGGGGTACCCTCCGGGACGGCAATGTCTATCCCTTCATGGAAATCAGGCCGCCCCGTGACCGGATGGGTCCGCGAACCGAAAGGCGAAGAGATCCGGCCGGTCACCGGCCAAAGCAACGATCCCGGGTAGACCCACATGCCACGGGAGGCCACCTCCATCGGAAGGCGCAACTCCTGACCGATTTGAAGGTTGTCAGGATCGGGCAACTGGTTGGCACGCACCAGAGCCGAAATTGTCGTACCATATTGGCGGGCAATGGAAGTAAGCGTCTCGCCCCGCTTTACTACATGCGTGACAGGCGGAAGATCCGCAAACTCCCCGTCGCCGGCCACAGCCGGTGGGTCTTCACTACCCGCGCTCGCCGTAGCCGCAACCGCCACTGCTGCTGTCTCGCTTGCCTTGGTGTCACTGGTCTTGGTCTCCGCCCCTGCCGCCGGTTTGGCTTTGGCCAGCACGGCGGACTGGCGGTCTTGGGGAAGCAGCAGCACCTGACCAGTAATAATGGTATCATTCTTAAGTCGATTGAGGGAGCGCAGCGTGTCCGGGTCCGTACCGGCATCCCGGGCAATACTCCAGAGAGTGTCGCCCCGACGGACAGTATAGGTGGAAATCAAACCCTCCAACTTGGTCCAAGTACTCTGGCCCACTATCCCGTCGGCCCGCAACCCCACATCGGTCTGAAACTGCCGTACGGCAGCATCCGTCTTGGGCCCGAAGACACCAACAACCTCAGTATCATAGCCGAGGCTGAGCAGGTACTGTTGGAGCTCGATGACCGCACTGCCCCGGTCTCCACTGCGCAAAACCTCGTAGTCGCCAGCTGCCTCAGCCACTCCCGTAGTAACCACCCAGACAGTCAGGCATAGGATGATCAGCCCGGCTGCCACCCGAAAGCTCGCTGGCGACCATAACCGCCCTGAGCGAGATTCTCGCACAGTAAACCACCTCGCGTCGCCAGTTTAACCGGACTTTTCGCCACCTATCCCATCCGGCCGGAGAGACAGGCTTGGTGGCGTAGTCTTAGGTAGTAGATAGGCACCTCCTTCCGCAAACAGGACAAAACTACCCCTGTCGCGGCCCATTTGCTGTCCACATCGCTGCCCGTAATACCATATGTCCTGAACGTGATGAGAGAACCGGCCAACATCCAGGACTTGGGCACAAAAGTGGGCCGCACTGCACGGCGGCCCGTCCTTCCAGCAAACGCCAACAGGCGGGTAATCGCCTAGCGGTCAAGCTTATTTTCCTCGTCGACCGTTACTTTCCTGCTGGATTCGTAATCTGTTTTAAACTTTTGTCGAGTCCTTCCCAAGCCAATAGCGCACATTTGATACGTACCGGAAAACGGGCGACGCCCTCGAGGGCCGACAGGTCTCCCAGGTCACCACCGGCCGCCTCTCCGTGCATCATCCGTTCAAAACCCTCCAGGATTGCCTGGGCCTCCTCCACCCTCTTGCCTGTTATCGCTTCCGTCATCATGGAAGCAGAAGCCTGGGAGATCGAGCACCCCTGCCCGGAAAAGGCTGCCTTTTCGATCCGACCGCCGACCACCAGGAGTTGAAGATCGATCTCGTCGCCACAGGTGGGGTTCTTCAGGTGGATGGAGGTGTTGGCCTCCGGCAGCTTTCCGAAGTTTCGCGGGTTACGGCAATGGTCGAGAATGACCTCACGGTAAAGATCATCTAAGGACATGTCCAAAGTACTCCCTCGTACGGTTAAGGCTCTGCACCAGGATATCGACTTCGTCACGGCTATTATAGATGTAAAACGAAGCGCGTGCCGTAGCCGGGACATTCAGCCAGCGGTGCAGCGGTTGGGCACAATGGTGTCCGGCACGAATGGCAATCCCATCCTGGTCCAGTACCGTAGAGACGTCGTGCGGGTGAACGGCTTTCATCGTGAAGGCTACCAGTGCCCCCCGCGCCACTCCCGGCCCCGGCCCGTATACTGTGAGCCCGTCTATTTCCTGCAAT
>JBLNBY010000238.1:0-3459 GCA_050260295.1 Bacteroidota bacterium | reverse complement strand
CATCGCCCTCGAACATCTGCGCAGGGAGTTTCCCGGAGAGCTGACCCTCTATCCTATCGACAGTCACTCCACCGGCCGCCGGAGACTGTTGATTTTCGACTGCCGGGCTTCCAAAGAAGCGGCGGCGGAAAAGGTGGGCCAATGGCTGGAGTTGAAGCTTGAGGATGCCATCGCCATGGGAGACGGGCTGGTAGATCTGGGGCTGGCCCGTAGGGCCGGAGTGGCAGTGGCGATGCATATTGCCATTCCCGAGCTCAAGCAGGAAGCGGACCTGGTCACTCCCCCGGTTCCCGATGGCGTCGCCTACGCCCTCAAGCGGCTTGTACTGAACGGCACTTGAATTCCGCCGTCTTATTCGTTACCTTATTAAGGGCTTGTTGACGCCTGCTGGCAGGAATAATGTTCCATACCGGCGGTATACTGCCCCGGCAGAAGCAAAGCGGGGCGGCTTCGGCGCGCGATGATCCAACCAGGCAACGGGGCTGCCGCGCAACAATTACAATCTGGTGAAGGTGAATCAAGGGATGGCATCATTAAAGGGTCTTTTTGGTGCGGAGAGCATAGCGGTCATCGGTGCGTCCAAGACCCCGGGCAAAGTCGGACACAGTGTCGTAAAGAACATGGTGGAGTCGGGCTACCGGGGAAGGCTCATACCGATCAACCCTAAGGAATCCGAGATTCTTGGCCTCAAGGCGTATCCGTCAGTGACGGCGGCCGCGGCCGGGGGCAAGATCGAAGCAGTAGTGGTGACAATCCCGGCCAAGGCGGTAGTCCCTGTCATGGAGGAGTGTGGCCAGGTAGGGGTACGGTACGCAGTGGTGATTACCGCCGGCTTCCGTGAGTTGGGAGCAGAGGGCAAGGCCCGGGAGCAGGAGTTGCTGGAAGTTGCCCGGCGTTACGGCATTCGAATAGTCGGGCCCAACTGCCTGGGAGTGATCGATACCCACACCCCGATGAACGCCTCTTTCGCTCCCCTGCTTCCCGCCCGTGGCAATATTGCCTTCATCTCTCAGAGTGGTGCATTCGGAGCAGCTATCCTCGACTGGGCTCAGGAAAACAATGTTGGCTTCAGCAAGTTCGTCAGCCTTGGTAACAAGGCGGACCTCAACGAGGTGGATTTCATCGAGGATGCAGCCCAGGATGAGAATACCAAAGTAATCCTATGCTATCTCGAAGACATCAAGGATGGCCAGCGCTTTCTGGAAGTGGCGGCGGCAGCCTCACGCCAGAAGCCAGTTCTCATTCTCAAGGCGGGCCGCAGCGAGGCAGGGACGCGGGCAGCCTCTTCCCATACGGGAGCGCTGGCCGGCAACGACCGCGCCTATGACCTGGCTTTCCTACAGACGGGGGTAGTGCGCGTCGACACCATGCAGGAGTGCTTCGACCTGGCAACCTCTTTCGACAGCCAGAAGCTTCCCCCGGGCCGGGGGGTGGTGCTGGTCAGCAACGCCGGCGGCCCGGGGATCATCACCACCGACGCCGTCGATCGGATGGGCATGACCATGGCCAAGCTCGAGCAGTCCACAGTGGAGCAGCTCCGCAGCGTGTTGCCGGCTGAGTCGGCAGTGCTCAACCCGGTAGACGTGCTGGGCGATGCACCGCCTTCCCGTTATGAGGCAGCGCTGCAGGTGGTAGCCGGCGACCCGAACGTGGATGCGGTGCTGGTTTTGGTGACCCCCCAGGCCGGGACCGATCCGATGGGTATCGCTGAGGTGGTCAAGAAGTTCCATGCGGCGCATCCGGAGATTCCGGTCATGGGTTCAATGGTCGGCGGCACGCTGGTGAGCGACGGTATCAAGGCGCTGCTGGATGCCGGTATTCCTTGCTTCGTCTTCCCGGAACGGGCGGTTGCTTCTCTCCAAGGCATGGTGCGTTATGGCGAGGCGCGGCAGGCGGCCGGAGCGAGGGTGGATTTCGGCGTCATCCCTGTAGATCGTGAAAGGGTGCAGGAGATTTTCCAGCAGGTCCGGGCCGATGGCCGTACGACTCTGCTCGGCGTAGAAGCGGCGCAGGCAGCTTCAGCTTACGGCGTGTCGGTCGCCCCGGCGGCGCTGGCGCACTCGGCCGAGCAGGCGGTGACACTGGCCGAGGAATTTGGCTATCCGGTGGTGCTCAAGATCGCCTCGCCGAAGATAGTTCACAAGACTGACGTGGGTGGTGTGCGCCTGAAGCTGGATACGGCCGAGAAGGTGCGGGCCGCCTACGAGGAGATCATGCATAACTGCGCCCCCTACCTGGGCGAGAACGACCAGTACGGCGTTGAAGTCCAAAAGATGATGCCGGCCGGCCGGGAGTTGATCATTGGTATGGCGCGGGACGCAGTCTTCGGCCCGATGCTCATGTTCGGTCTGGGTGGCATCTACGTCAACCTCCTCAAGGACGTTTCCTTCCGCCTGGTCAATGGCCTGCGGGAGGGCGACATCCCCGACATGGTCCGGGAGACCAAGGCGTACACGTTGCTCAAGGGTTTCCGGGGCGAGAAGCCGGCTGACATCGGCGCCATCGAAGAGATGCTGCTGCGGGTCGCCTGCCTGGTACGGGACTTCCCGGAGATTCGCGAGATGGACATCAACCCGCTCTTTGCGTATGAAGAAGGTAGGGGAGCGGTGGCTCTCGACGTGAAGATAAGCCTCGACGTCAGCCCGGTAGCGGGCGATGGCTCGGAGGCGGCCGATGGCAAGATGCCGGCCGAAAGCCAAAGCCGGGCAGGAAACTGAGGACGAAGCTGGTAAACGCAAGGCTCGCATCGGGATTTTGCCGCCAGGACCTGGACATCGGACCTTGGGGAGGAGGCGAAGCGATGGCTATTCCTCCTGGTTCACTGGAAATCCAGGGGGCAACGGTTCTGTTGCGACCCTTTGGTTCAACTGATATGGCCTGGCTGAAACGCTTCCTGGAAAGCCCGGCTGTGCACCAGCTGTTTTGGAGTGATAGCGAAGCAGGTGTGGCAGCAGGTGGCAAACCGGGTGGGGGGAAAGGCGGCAGGCAGAGTGCGGCACGCAAGGGCAAGAGCACTCCGTCCGTCGACTGGACCGGGTTGATGCAGTGGTACCGCAGCGTTGCAGCCGATCCGGACTCGACGCTGCTGGCGGTCACTACCTGGAGCGGGCACCTGCTGGGTTATCTGCTCCTGCGGGAGATCGATAAGCCGGCGGGACGGGCCAGGCTGGAGATCTTCTTTGGTGACCGGCAGCTGTGGGGCCGTGGCTACGAGGAAGATGCCCTGCGGACACTTCTTCGTTACGCCTTTTCGAGTCTGGGTTTGTCTGAGTTGCGGCTGGTACTGCCCAAGTCCGAGACGGTCGATACTGCCTGGCTGACTACTGTTGCCGAGCGAAGCGGCTTTATAAAAGAGGTAACAGCTGCTCGGGAAGTCTGGGTGGCCCGGGCTTCGGTGGCGGCTGCAACTGCCGCAGCAGAAGGTTCAGAGTAAAGCTTGGCAGAGTCGAAAGGCCACCG
>JBLNBY010000237.1:0-2668 GCA_050260295.1 Bacteroidota bacterium | reverse complement strand
CCCTCTGCGGTCGTCGACCGACGAAGCGCGGGGCCTGGCGCATGACAATCAACGTGCCGCTCGGCCACGCCTGCAAACGGTGCTTACGAGTACTGAGGCGGCTCCAGCGCACGGGAGGAGGAAACGGGCGGTGAATGACGTCCAATACGAGCTGACCCTGCAGCGTCTCATGATGTGCGCCGAGCTGCTGGTCACGCTTGACCTCGACGGGTTTCTCGGCCGGATCGAGGCCTGCGAGGCCGTGGGGCCGCTAATGGACTCAACCCGGTGGATGGAGCTGAGTGCCAAGGGAGCGACCGACGCCCTCCGCAAGGTCAAGAACGTTGCCCGGGCGGCCCGGGAGCTCCAGAGGGTGTTCCGGGAGGCGTGGCCCGAGAGGGCAGCGAGGATCGAGACGGAGGTGGCCAACGGGTGACCGACGGAGGCAGGATCATCAAGCGCGGCGAGTACCAAGAGCGACCGTGCTCGGCGCGGGCCATCAGCCGGCACGAGGCGCTGGAAAGGATTACCCGTGCCCTTGACGAATTCGAACGCGGGGAGAGGTTCGGCGAGATCACGATCCGGCTCCAGGCCGGCAAGGTGATCTGGGTCGACCAGTTCATCAGAGAGAGGGTGGGATGAACCTTGACAGTGCCCGCAGAGCAGAGTGCCGTCCAACAGCGCCGGCCGTTTTTCTTCTTCACCGGCCGGGATGTCGGGCTGCTTGGAGTCGGCATTCTTGGGGGTTGCGTTCTGGGATTGGTGGTATCGGGTGCTGTTGCATGGGAAGCAGTCCAGGGAATTGGGGCAATCGGGCAGTTGATCGCTGCCCTGATTCTGACCGGTTTGACTGGTTCGTATCTTGTTGAGACCCGGCGCCTCGTGGGGGAGACCAGGGCACAGAACTTGGTGATCCATGAAGAACGAAAAGGAAGACGTCGGGGGCAGCTCATTATGGTGAGTTACGAGTTAACTCTTTTGACAGCTGACCTGAGATGGCTCATGGAAGACCCGGTTTCACGGTTGGCAGAGGCGCCAGCCCCGCCTCTGAGTACCGAGACTTGGGATAGCCTTCGGAATGATCTTCCAGGTGCGATACCGGTACTGCTGGTCCAACAGCTTTGTTCGCTGTTTGCCCATCTGCGGGGTCTGAATAGGTATCTCAGTGGGTTGAAGAAAGTCGGGGTCCCAGAAACAGTTCAGTCCAGGATTCGAGAGGAGTTGAGCGAGGCTCTCAAGCTTGTCGGCGACTGCGATCAACAGATTCTCAAGTGCTTGTCTTGCAGGACTGATAGAATTGGCTGTTGATCTGCCTGTGCTCTGGGAAAGAGTCGAACCCCTGTTGAGGAGAGCATTGGGTTCGTAGGTCTGTTCAGGGGTTCATAAACGGCTAGGCAAAGATGCCAGGCCGGCAGTTACCCGGGAAACCGGGGGCTGCCGGCTTTCTTTTGGGGGTGACAGACCTGATCATCTACGACATCATCCAGGCGAAGCAGCCGTGGGTCATCGAGGAACTCCGCCGACGCCGACTCCTTCGCTGGCGGCCTGGCGGCGAGCTCGAGGAGGCCATCACCGTCGGCGGGCACGCGTACCGCGACGTGACCGACCTGGCCACCACCGCGGCCGTGGGGGTGGGGGAGACCCCCGGGCACGACGCATACCGGCGCCACAGAGGCGCGCTTAGGCAGGTGAGGTGGGCGTGAGAGTCAGAGACATCCACGATCTGTATGACGAGATCGAGCAGATGCTGACCGACTACCCGGCGATGAAGGTCAACCTGGAATACCTCGAGGGCGCAGAGGAGAGCTACGATTTCTCCTTCGACCAGCAGGTCCGGGTCTCCGGCGGAGAGGTGATCAGCCGGGTCGAGCGCCTGGCGGTAAAGCGCGCCGACTACGCCCGCTACGTTGGGATCGTCGAGGCGGTCATGGCCATCATGCCGGGCCTGGAAAAGCAGTTTGTGGAGCTCCGCTACTTCCGGGGCTTGCCCATGGAGGCGGTGGCGGACACGATGCACTGCGGAGATCGGACGGTCTACAACCTCCGGGGCCGGGTGCTCGATCGGTTCGCCGTGGCGCTGGGGTGGGGGCGGCGGTACCGGCGTTGGCTGCGGCCGGTACGGGTGCAGGGGACGCTCTTCTCGGCGTGACAGGCTTGCAGTTTTTTTGCAGTTTTGGTGCAGGTACGGCCCGGGTTCTGGGGTTTATCATGGTACTAGGTGAACGAGCCGGGAGCGATCCCGACTTTCGTGTTTCTGTGCCCCTGTCTGCGAGGCATGAGCAGCTGCCTTCTAAGCAGCTGTCACTTTTGGCGCTTCCCCGGCCCGCCGGCGACGGTTTCTCACCCGTGGGGGATCACCCGGCCTCCTCGGGGCTCCTCGCCTCGCCGGCTGGGTGGCGGGGAACGAGGTGCGGAGATGATTCCGAAGCCACAACGAGTACGTGACTCGCGGGCGATTGAAGCAGCGCGTAAGCCGTGGTGCGAATACTGCGGGCGATCGGGACGGACCCAGGTCCACCACATCAAGAGCCGTGGAAGCGGCGGGGGCGATGAGGCGCAAAACCTGGTCGCCCTTTGTGTTGTGTGCCATGCCCGGGCGCATGCTGGGCAGACCACCAAAGACCAGCTCCGAGAGATCGTCAGGAGGCGTGAGCATGGAGCGAGTGTGTCGGTTTAGGGCGAGCTTGCC
>JBLNBY010000236.1:0-6195 GCA_050260295.1 Bacteroidota bacterium | reverse complement strand
TGGTGCCGGCGGTAAGTTGGTGAACTGAAACTTCCCGTCATTCCCTGTCGTGGCCGTGATGGGGGTCGACGACGGACCTATCTCCTGCAGAACCACGGTAGCGCCCTCGATGGCACTTCCTCCCGCCTGGTCGACTACGTAGCCAATAATCGTTGCTGTCTGGGGGGGTGGAGGTGCTCCTCCGCCGCCGCAACCGGCCAGAAGGAATCCCAGGGCAGTGACCAAGACGAGGCCTCCCGCTGTAGCTTCGCCGCGCGTTTTTCGCAACAAGGCAAACGTCCTCCCTTCCAATTGGAAAACATCGAAGACCGCAAACCCGGAAGATACTTCCCCGGCAGGAAGCTGATTCCTCGCAGATAGAAAGCAAAAATTAACCAGGATTACCTGTTGGATAGCGAATATTGACATGGAAGGCGAGTCCCGGTCTGCAACTACCCGGCCCGCATTCGGGCGGGAGTTCGAACAAAGGAGGGTGTGATCGATGAAGGGTATCAGGAGAACGGTCCGGGTCAGGTTGTTGGCAGCGTCGCGGGGAGTTTCAGCAGCCATGGGAGGTTCGGTAGCCACCCTCGTTGCGACCGCAGTTGTGACCGTCGTGGCAGTAACATGGATGCCGTTCACCTGCGCGGCCGCGGCAGGTGGCGGCAGTTCTGCAGCAGGATCTGGTAAGAAAGTCACCATCACCTGGATGCACTGGAACACCGGCACGCGGTGGGCGGAATACGAGAAGTGGGTGAACGAATTCGAGAAAACCAATCCGGATATCGATGTCGTTCCGCAGCAACTGGCCTGGGAGCAGATAGCCCAGAAGGTGACCGTCGGCGTGGCCGGGGGTTCGGCCCCCGATGTGGTCTCGGTCTCTTCCACTTGGGGCGAATCCATGGCGGAGCAGAACGTGCTGCTGGACCTGCGGCCCTTCATCGAAAAGGACCGGGCCGCCAAAGTCAACGATCTGGATGATATCTTCCCTTCCGCTCTCAAGCTGTGGCAGGATGCTTTCGGCCGCCAGTACGCCTTCCCCCATGACCTCGACCTCGCCCTGGTCTTCTACAACGAGGATCTCTTCGACGTGACGGGGCTACCCGCACCCACCGACAAGTGGACTTGGAACGACATGCTCGACATTGGCAAGAAGTTCCTGAAGGACGTGAATGGCGACGGAAAGTACGACCAGTTTGCCTACAGCTCCTGGTTTGCCGACTGGTATCCGTATATCTGGGCGAACGGTGGGGAGATCCTCACTCCGGATCTGAAAGGGTCCGCACTCGGTTCCACGGCGGCAAGGCAGGCGCTGGAATGGTTTGGGCAGTTTTACCCCAACCGGCTTCACCTGATGCCCAGCGCCGTCGAAGCCGCCAACCCCTCAGTACTCTTTATGAATGGAAAAATTGCCATGCAGCCGGCGGGCGCATGGTATGGTGCCTACATGATCGAACAGAAGGCCGGCTTTTCCTTCGACGTGGCTCATATGCCCATCTCGTATGCCGGCAAACGGGCAACTCTCCTGGCCGGGCAGGGAATGGCGATCACGGTGACGTCCAAACATCCGGAGGAAGCCTATCGTTTCATCACTTATATGGCTTCCCGTGAACCGCAAGCCGCCCTGGGCACAACGCAGAACCAGACACCGGTACGCAAATCGGTGGCCCTGTCGAGAGCTTTCGTTAACCCGGAAGTGCCGCCAAAGAACAAGATTGCTTTCGTGATCGCCCTCGAAGGCTACGCCCGGGGTGACTACAAGACTGCGCACTGGAGCAAGATTCTCGCCCAGCTACGGTCGACCTTCAACCGGTACTTTACCGGCCTCGACTCGCTGGACACGGCACTCACCAAGTTTGCCGAGCAGGTGAAGGCGATAACGAAGTAGCAGTGCCGGGGTTCGACGGACTCTGCCGGAGACAATGAAATTGGGCGTTGACAAGGCGAGGAGGTGGCTTGTGCCGCCTCCTCTCTATGCTCGGGTGGTGTGGTGCCGGTTCCGGTTACGGGCCGCCTTCACCAATTCCCACCAAAAGGTTGCGGCCACGGCCAGCCCGACCGCCCAGCCGGCCTGCGTCAGATTGAGCGGCGCTGTCGCGAACACTTTCTGCAGAAATGGAACGTACACGATCCCGATCAGTGCAATCAGCGTGATACCGTTCACCCACAGGCGAGCCTTGTTTTTCGTCCGGACCAGACCCTGAAGGGCAAACTGCGTTTCGCTGCGATTAACCAGCACAAGGCCAATGTTGGACAGAACCAGAGTGGCAAAGGCTACCGTGCGCGCCAACTCCACACTCGCACCGCTACTGATCAGATGCACATATGGCAACAGGGCAGCCGACAGGACGGTCGCTCCCTGGAGCAGAATCTGGGTGAGCATGCGCCGGTTTACCAGAGGTTCTTGCGGCGACCGCGGCGGCCTCGCCATAACGTTCTCTTCTGCCGGTTCAGCCTCGAAGACGATAGAGCAGGTCGGGTCGATCAGCAGTTCCAGAAGCACGATGTGAACTGGCAGTAGCAGCAACGGCAGCTGCAGGGCCGGAACCAGCAAGGCCAGCGCGGCGATGGGGATGTGGATTATCATGATGTAGGCGATGGCCTTCCGGATGTTGTCGTAGATCCGGCGGCCGTCTTCTACCGAGCGAACTATCGTCGTGAAGTTGTCGTCCAGCAGGATCATGTCGGCCGCCTGGCGGGCGACTTCCGTCCCCCGGCGCCCCATGGCGATGCCGATGTCGGCCTCTTTCAGCGCCGGTGCGTCGTTGACACCGTCACCCGTCATGGCGGTGATTTCGCCGTTATGCTGCAGACTGCGAACGATCCGCAGTTTGTGCTGGGGCACGACGCGAGCGAAGATGTCGGTGTGCCGGACCGCCTCCGCCAGCTCGGCATCGCTCATCCGCTCTATGTCGGATCCGGTGATGACCTGTTCACACTGAGCTAGACCAACCTCCCGCCCGATGGCCTGGGCGGTCACCGCGTGGTCGCCGGTGATCATCACTACCCGCACCCCGGCCTGCCTGCAGGTCGCAACCGCCTCCCGAACACCGGGGCGGGGCGGGTCGGCGAGGGCCATCAGCCCGACGAACGCCAGCGTATAGTCGTAGATGTCCGCGGCAAAAGGTGCGGCCACTCCCTCGGTCTTGGCAAAGGCCAGCACCCGCCAGCCCTGGCGGGCGAGGCGCATCACCGCGGCGTCGACGTTGGCCCGCTCGCCGGGTGTCAGGTGGCAGAGCGGCAGCACCGTCTCGGGTGAACCCTTCACCGCCAGCAATGCCTTGGGCTGGGTAGTACGGGCATTACTGGCATCGCTATCTGGCCTCGCTGCTGACCGGGGTTGCCAAATGTGGCCCATCATCTTATTCACAGGAGTAAAGGGATACTCGTGAACGAAGTCACGCCCTTCGTACACGCTTTCAGGTGCGCATCCGCTCTGGCGCGCGATGTCATGGAAGGCCTTCTCCATCGGGTCGTACGGCTCCGTCTCACTGGCGAGGACTCCTAGCTGCAGGAGCTCCCGGGCCGTCCGGGCGAACTCGGGATCGTCGACCTGCCAGTCCCGGCCGCCGAAGTAAGCGCCACGGACGGTCATCTGGTTGAGCGTGAGGGTCCCGGTCTTGTCGACGCCGAGGACGGTGGCGGACCCCAGCGTCTCGACGGCCGGTATCTTACGTATTAGTGCTCGGTTTTGCCCCAGCCGCCAGGCTCCCAGCGCCAGGAAGACGGTGAGTACCACCGGGAATTCCTCGGGAATCATCGCCATGGCCAGAGTGATTCCGGCGATCACACTGTTGACCCAGCCTGCGCCCCGGGCCAGGGTCACAATGACCACGAGCACGCACAGCACAAGACCCAGCCAGGCCATGGCTCTGACCAGCTGCCGGATCTTGACCTGCAGGGGCGTAGGTCTTTCCTCGACTTCCGCCAGGGCTTTGCCAATGCGTCCATATTGCGTCGCGGCGCCCGTAGCCACGACTTCCGCCAACCCCTGCCCGTGAACCACCATGGTCCCGGCGTAGCACGTGTCACGCCGCCAGAACTCGTCGGTGCTACCATCCCTGCTACCGTCCCTGCTATCATCCCTGCTGCCAACACCGCTGTCATCACCGCTGCCATCGTGCGCTGCATCAGGAGCGGCTTTCTTCCACACGGGTTCAGATTCACCCGTGAGGATCGATTCGTCCACAGCCAGATCGGCAACCTCCAGGAGGCGGCCATCGGCTGCGATACGTTCACCTTCCTCGAGAATGAGGATATCTCCCGGTACTACCTCACGCGTGGGGATGCGTCGCCGTTCACTGTCGCGCAACACCGTGGCCTTAGGCGCAGACAGGTCTTTTAGTGCCTGGATGGTCTTTTCGGTGCGCCATTCCTGTACGAAGGTGATTCCTACCACGAAAAAGACGAACACTGCCATAGTTGCAGCTTCGTGGATCTCACCCAGGAGAAGATATACGGCTAAGGCGCCGACAAGAAGCAAGAACATGGGCTCCTTGAACACGGCGATGAGCGTACTGAGTGGGTTGAGCGGTTTACTCTCAGTCAACTCGTTTGGGCCCCATTTGTGCAGCCGGGCCTCGGCCTCTTCTTGTGTCAGTCCTGGATGCGTGATTTGGACTGCTGACTGGGTGCTAACGTTGACAACACATTGGTGTTCTGTCATAGACATGATCCCCCATGTTTGCCTGTGTTTAGCATATGTAGAAAAAGCCTGCGGGACATCGTCCCGCAGGCTTATCCTGCTGCCCTGTCGAGCCCAGCCGGCAGTATCCCCGCCGACTTGACACTTCTATCTAAGCATACGGTTGCCTATCATGTCAACGCGATGTTGCTTGATGGAAGGTTAACATATCTGTACGAGACCGATAATTGATCTCACATCAGCTATTTCGGCGCTTTTGGCGTGTGTGCTGCGAATGTGCCAAGAGGGCCGTGACATGATCTCGCGGTCCTCTTGGCAATGCCCTGCTTATCCACTATTGGCGAGAAAAAGGTTGTCCTGCATTTCGCCCGCCTTGCTAGACCGGGAACCGGTCGTTGATGGCTTTGATCAGCGCCGGGTCGGCCTTGGGCCGGCGGTCATAGGTCAGCAGGCCGTTGATCTCTTGTTCCACGTCGGTGAGCTGGGTGTAACAGATGCCCTGGACCAGCGGGCTGGCGAAGAGGGCTTCGGTGGCGGCCCGGTAGCGCTGTACCAATTCCTCCTCGCTGGCAGCGAGGTTCCCGTAGCCCCAGCCCTGCTTTTGCTGGCCCAGGCGGAAGCCGATGCCGCCGTACTCGGTGATGAGCAACGGTTCACCGGAGTAGGTGGTGCCGGGCGCAAAGAGGCTGCGGTTGCCGGGCCGGAACCGGAGTGCTTCGTCCAGGGACTGATAACGGTGGGCGAGTTCTTGCGGCCCGCTGTAGTCGTGCACCGTCAGGAGATCTGAACAGGCGTGCTCCCAGCCATCGTTCGACATGACGAAGCGGGTGGGGTCAAGGGACTTGAGGGTGTGGTAGAGCGACAGCTGGTGATCGACCTGGCGGCGGTCATGGGCGAGTTCATTCACCCCCCAGCTCTCGTTGATCGGCACCCAGGCGATGATGCAGGGATGGTTGTAGTCGCGGGCGACTATCTGCAACCACTCTTTGAGCATGCGCTCAGCGTAGTCCTCGCTGTAGCGGTAGGCGTTGGCCATCTCGCCCCAGACAATGTAGCCCAGGCGGTCGGCCCAGTAAAGGAAGCGGGGGTCTTCGACCTTCTGGTGCTTGCGGCAGCCGTTGAAGCCGAAGGCTTTGCCCCACTCGATGTCAGCGCGCAGAGCTTCGTCGCTGGGGGCAGTGAGCAGGCCCTCTGGCCAGTATCCCTGGTCGAGCACGAGTTTGAGGTAGTAGGGCCGGCCGTTGAGGCAGAGGCGGCCGTCGCTGTCGATGTTCACCCACCGCAGGCCCATGTAGCCCTCGACCGAGTCGAGCAGCTCCTGGCCAAGGTAGAGGCGGTAGGTCAGGTCGTAGAGCTCGGGCGTCTCGGGACTCCACAGGTGGGTTTCGCTCGGTATCAGCTCAGTGTCCAGGTGAACTGCAGGATCGCTGGTGGCCCGCAGTCCGGCCAGGCCGTTCCCACCGGCGTGGTCGGCCGAAGCCGTTGCGCTGCCGTCGAGGGTCGCCACGGTGGTCGCCACCACACGGCCCTGGTAGCTGGCCGTGATCTCGAGCCGCAGGCCGGTCGTTGGG
>JBLNBY010000235.1:0-3096 GCA_050260295.1 Bacteroidota bacterium | reverse complement strand
CCCCGAAGTCGACGGCGTCCGGAATGTCCTGTGGCGAGTTGGCGTTTCCGTACCGGGCCACATCTTGCCAGGCGTCTTCGCCATCGTAACCGGCGTATCCTTCTCCGTCACGAACGACATATCCCCACTGAAGCGGCTCTTCCTGGACGCCGTGTATCTTCTCATGTGCTTTCTCCTCTGCAACCTGGCAATTATAGCACAATACCGCATAGGGCCTGGCGGCGAGGCGCTCCGCACCGATCGGACGGCCGCAACGGTCACATATTCCGTAGGTTCCTGCATCCAGCTTGTTCAGCGCACGTTCGACCAGCTCCAACATATGACGTGCCTGGCGTCTTAACGTCACATCTTTTTCCCGTTCGAACGTCTCCGTGGCAAGATCCGACGTGTGGTTGTCGTAGGCGGACAATTCGCCTACCGAGATCATCAACGGCTCACCCAGCTGCCGGTCGGTCATCTCCTGAACCCTCTCCTGCAGCCGCTGTACCTCGAACTGCAGGTAGGCACGGATCTCGCCAGGGTCAGCAGGCAGAATGTTCCCCCGGTCTCGCCCTTGAACCAACCCCGTTACCTCCTTCTGGCAGGCTGGCTCAGCCCCGTACCGCCCTGCTGCCCCGTATCCACCCCGCCCCGATCTTACAGACCGGATGGCCGTAACTGGAGCTCCCGCTCGACGATGCGAGCAATGTCGGCGATGAACTCGCCGATGACCGGCAGGTTGAGGGAAGCGAGGCGTCCGAGAAGGTAGATCACCAGAGCAGCTACGGCCGTAAAGCCGAGGGCTGTGCCAATTCCCCGCATGACCCCGCCGGCCAGGCTGAGGAGCAACATACGCCGGGGCCGGCGGTAGAGCTCGACCAACTCTGCCAGGCTGGAGCGTTCGAGAGCATCAGCTAGCCTCTCCATCTGTACCATGAGGGCCGCTCCCGCCTTGTCAGTGGCCGGCCGTAATGCCTGCTCCTGCGCCTGCTCCCGCGCCTGCTCCCGCTCCCCCTGGTCCCGCACCCCTTCATCCCGATCCCTTCGTTGCTCATCAACCTGCTCCGACGGGGTCATGACATGCTCCCTTTCCGTGGTTAGCGTAACCGGGCGCCCGCGTCAGAACGCTGCCATTCTCCACCCACCAAGACGCGGCAGCCCTATTCCTGGCTGGTCGTCTCCATCCCGGCCACCGCTTCGGCACAGCGGTCGCACAGGTCGGGATATCTTGGTTCGCTGCCCACCTCTCCCCATTTCCAGCAGCGGGCGCACTTGCTGCCGGGATGCCGTTCAACCAGCACCCGAACCCCGTCATCTTCAACGAGGGATACGCCACGAGCTGCATCCACCGAGATCGGCCCGATGTCGACCCCCGACACCAGGAAGAGATCGGCAAGCTCCGGGTCACCAAAGTGCGAAAGCGTCTCCCGGGCCTCGGGAGCAAGCGGTTCGATACGGACCAGAGCCTCCAGTGAACCGCCAATAAGATCGCTCGTACGGGCCGCTTCGATCGCCCGCAGCACCGCCCGCCGGATGTCGAGGAGGTTGGCCCAGCGGCGCTCCTCCTCAGGCGTCAGGTAGTCGGTCACCGGCTTGCTCCAGCGGCGCAGATGGATGCTCTCTTCCACCGCGGGTGTCCCGTCGAGCACCCGGGCTTCCGCCGCCCCCGGGAGCCGGCGCAGCGTCTGCCAGATCTCGTCGGCGGTAAAGACCAGAACCGGGGCGATGCTCTCGGTCAGCACCTGCAGGATGCGGTAGAGTGCGGTCTGGGCCGCGCGCCGCCGGCGGGAGTCACGTGGATCGGTATACAGGCGGTCTTTCAGCACGTCGAGATAGAAGCCGCCCATATCCACGGCACAGAAGTCGTGCATCCCGTGGAATACCATGTGGAACTCGAAATCCCGGTAGGCACGCTGGAGCCTCTCAGCCAGCCTTCCTGCCTGCTGCAGGGCAAAGCGGTCGAGACCGGTCAGCTCATCACGGCTGACGGCATCCCGCCGCGGATCGAAATCGTTCAGGTTGCCCAGGATGAACCGGGCAGTGTTGCGAATCCGCCGGTAGACCTCGGCCATCTGAGCAAGGATGGCCGGCGACATGCGGATATCACCCCGATAGTCCGCCGACGATGCTCCCAAGCGGAGAATGTCTGCCCCGTAAGTCTTGGTCACTTCCTCCGGGTAGACGACGTTACCCAACGACTTGGACATCTTGCGGCCCTCGCCGTCGACGATGAAGCCATGGGTGATGACCGTCCGGTACGGCGCCGAACCACGGGTGGCCACAGCAGTCAGTAGCGACGACTGGAACCAGCCGCGATGCTGGTCGCTTCCCTCGAGGTAGATATCGGCCGGCCACCGCAGCCCGGGATGCTGCTCCAGCACCGCCGCGTGGGACGACCCGGAATCGAACCAGACGTCCATGATGTCCTTCTCTTTGCGGAATTCCGTCGCGCCGCAGTGCGGGCAGCGGGTGCCGGGCGGCAGGATCTCCTCCGCCTCCCGGGCGAACCAGGCGTCCGAACCTTCCCGGGCAAAAAGCTGCGCCACTGCTTCGATGGTCTCAGGGGTGACGAGAGATTCACTGCAATTACGACAGTAGAAGACCGGAATCGGCACACCCCAGACCCGCTGGCGGGAGATACACCAGTCGTGCCGCTCCGCGACCATGTTACGAATCCGCTCCTGTCCCCATTCCGGAACCCACTTGACCTCACCGATGGCCTTGAGGGCTGCGTCACGGAAACCGTCCACCGAAGCGAACCACTGCTCCGTCGCCCGGAAGACGACCGGGTTCTTGCAGCGCCAGCAGTGGGGATACTGGTGAACGATGCCCTCCCGGCACAGCAGCGTCCCGTCAGCCAGAAGATCAGCCAGGATCACGTCGTTGGCCTTGCCCAGCTCGAGGCCGGCGTATCTGCCCGCTTCCCGGGTGAAACGACCCTGGGCGTCGACGGGGGCGAAGACGGGTAACCCGTATCTCATGCCCACGTCGTAGTCTTCGAGGCCGTGACCGGGAGCGGTGTGGACCACGCCTGTGCCCTGCTCCAGGGTGACGTGCTCCGCCAGTATGAAGGGGGAAAGCTCACCGGCACCGACGTTTACCGGCCGGCGGGCCACG
>JBLNBY010000234.1:0-6510 GCA_050260295.1 Bacteroidota bacterium | reverse complement strand
CAGTCAGGTTCGACAGCAGCGACTGCTCCTGGAACACCATGCCCACGCCGCGCTCCGCTGCGTCCCGCGGGCTGTGGAAGCGCACCTCCCGCCCCCTCAGTCGGATCTCCCCTTCGTCCTGACGGTAGAGCCCGACCAGCACTTTCATCATGGTGGACTTGCCGGCACCGTTCTCGCCGACCAGCCCCAAGATTTCGTTGGGACGGACTTCAAGGTTGGTGCCTTTGAGGGCGTGGACACCAGCAAACCGCTTGTGGATACCCTGCATTTCGAGGACCAACGAATCCGACAACTCGATTCCCCCTTCGGAGGCGGCCAGAAGTTAGTCCGAACAGGAACAGCGGATAACCCTACTTGATGAATGGCAGCTTCTTGCGGTCCAGCGTAAGAGTCACCGCCGCGATCAGGACGAAACCCTGGATGGCGCCCTGGGCATACGGGTTGACGCCGAGCAGAATCATCCCGTTCTGCAGAACGGTCACGATGAGAGTGCCGAGCAGTGCGCTGACCGCGCCGCCTACGCCACCGGTGAGGGCCGTGCCGCCCACCACGGTGGCAGTAATGGCCGAAAACTGGTAGCCGACACTGGTCGTAGCGTTCCCGGACGCCAACCGGGCGGCGTTCAGGAACCCGGCGAGGCCGTAGAACCCACCCGCCAAGACAAAGGCGAAAATCTTGACACGGTCGACCGGGACGCCCAACTGCTTGGCGATCGTCTCATTGCCGCCAATGCCGAAGATGTAGCGCCCCAGCGAAGTCCACCGCTCAATGACCAGCGCCGCAGCGAAAGCAACCAGGCCGACCAACGCAATCTGTGGGATCCCGCAGATGCGACCGATGGCGAACTGCTGAATCCGCCGGTCCAGGATGGGGATCGGGTTCCCTTTGATCAGATAGATGGCGAATCCGAGCGCCACGTACCCTAGGCCAAGAGTAGTCATGAAGGAAGGAATCTTGCCCTTCACGTGGATCAAACCATTGAACCAGCCCACAGCCGCGCCGACCAGCATGGTCAAAGGCAAGGACCAGAAGCCTATGTGAAGGTGATTCACCGGATTTGTCACGAGAAAGCCGACCGAGATCGAGGCTAGAGCCATGATCCCCTCGGTGGACAGGTCGATCCCTCCAAGGACGATCGGGAAAGTGATGCCGAGCGAGACAATCAGCAGGACCGGAGCCAGAGTCAACACGTTGACCAGGTTTGCAGTGGTTCGGAACGTTGGGGTAAGCAGGGCGAACAAGATGATCAAGGTGAGCAGAGCCAACAAAGGAGCGGATACCGGGACCTTTTTCGTCGGTTTCGGGGCCTCGACCCCAGCCCGCGCTTGAGGTGTCATTTCCTACATCCTCTCAGTGACCTGAGTTGGTGTGGTGCTGCCCGGAATGGCTGGGTCAGGGTCACCCCGGGCAGCAGCCAGCGAAAGACGTTACTTGACGCCCTTGACCCACTTACCCCAGAAGTCGTTCCAGTTGTACTTCGGGGTGCCCTTCACGTTGGTCGCGATCCAACTCTTGATGTTGGCCGAGGTGAGAAGGACAGATTTGGCGACCCACTCCCGCTTGCTCTCCGGGAGGCTAGCCACCTTGATCTTGCCCTGCTTGGCCGCCAGGGCTAGGGAGAGGCCGAAGCCCCCCTGCCACGCCGCGTCTGACGCCACGGTGGCGACCGCTTCACCTTTGTCGATGGCCTCGATCATCTCAGGGATGGCGTCGACGCCAGTGACCTTCACCTTGCCGACCAAGCCCTTGCCGCGCAGCGCTTCGAGAGCGCCCATGGCCATATCGTCGTTGGCCGCCCAGACACCCTTGATGTCCGGATGAGCCACCAATTGGTTGGAGACGATCTCGAACGCCCTAGCGCGCTGCCAGTCACCAGCCTGCTGGTCGACGAGCTCTACGCCAGGGTACTCCTTGAGGGCCTTCTGCAGACCCTGGAAGCGAGTGATGGCAGCGCTGTTGGCCAACATTCCCTGGACGGCAACAATCTTGCCCTTGCCGCCGAAGGACTTGAAGAGTTCGACCGCCGTCTTATAGCCGGCGTCCACGCCGTCAAAGGTGATGTGGCCCACCCAGTGCGGGTAGTCGGTCACTTTGACATCCTCCGGCTTGTTCCACCAGGTCACGAAGTAGACCCCAGCCTTCTCCAGGACGTTGGCGATGGCCACCGCGTCCGGAGACTCGTTCGGGTCGATGCTGAACACGACGTTGCCGTTGGTCCGGGCCACCAAAGCACGGATGTCGTTAAGCTGCTTTTGGCTGCTGCCTTCCGAGGTCAGGACGACGTTGTACTTCCCCCACTTCAGCGAATCGGCGAACAGGCCGGCGCCCTTCGCCCAAGTGGCGTGGTAGGGGTTGGAGAGGCTTCGGATGGAAGTGGCAAGGTAAACCGGTGCGGCGGCTTGGACTACCTGGAAAGCCGCCAGGACGATTCCCAACACGAGGACCGAAATGGCGAAAACGTGTCGCTTGCTGGATACCATCCACTTAACCCCCTTAATCTCGACTGGACCTTTTCCCGTGCTGCTTGACGGACAAACCACACTAGCCTACGTCTCTCCAGGCACCGCCCCTTTCCTCAAGAAGGATCGCATCGCCCCGGTGTCTTAGGAATTTGTCTGAACAGTCATATATCCGGTCGTCCGTACCAATTATATGTCGGGCCACCTGGAGTGTCAACTCTGTGCACGGATGCCGGCTGCATCCAGGTAGGGCAGAGGCAGGGAACCCTGCCCTTCGGGCGAATTCTGACTTGCGACTAGGATGAAGAGAGGAGGCTCTTGCGTGCTACAAGCGGTGATGACAGCGCCCGGCACCATAGAATTCCGGGAGATCCCGGTGCCAGAGGTGGAAAGGGGCCAGGTTCTGGTGCGGATCATACGCATTGGGGTCTGTGGCTCTGACATCCACGTCTATCACGGGAAACACGCTTTCACCTCCTACCCGGTGGTCCAGGGGCACGAGGTGTCAGGCATAGTGGAAAAGGTCGGTAGCAGGGTGAGCAGCCTCAAACCGGGAGACAAGGTTACGATTAGGCCGCAGGTAGTCTGCGGAGAGTGTTATGCCTGCGCTCACGGCAACTACCACATCTGCGACGATCTCAAGGTCATGGGGTTCCAAACCACCGGCACCGCTTCTGAATACTTCGCCGTCGATGCCGGGCTGGCGCTGAAGTTGCCCGACAGCCTGACGTTCGAGGAGGGCGCCCTCATCGAGCCACTAGCGGTCGCCGTGCGCGCCTTAGAGCGAGGCGGGGGTGCGGCAGGTAGAAAGGTCCTGGTCCTTGGTGCCGGCACTATCGGTAACCTAGTGGCTCAGGCGGCAAAGGGGATGGGAGCCGAATCCGTCCTCATCACCAACACCAGCGACTACCGGCTGCAAGTCGCGGCAGCTTGCGGCATTGAACACTGCGTCAATCCTTCCCGCACAGACCTGGGGCAAGAGCTGGTCCGAAGGTTCGGGAAAGACCGGGCCGACCTGACGTTCGAGTGCGTCGGAGCAGCCGCCACGGTGGACCAGGCCATCAAGTACGCCCGCAAAGGTACCGATATCGTGATCGTGGGTATCCCCGGGGAAAAGCCTGCCGTGGACATCGGGGCGGTGCAGCAGTACGAGTTGCGGCTCATCGGCACCATGATGTACCAGGAGGATGACTTCCGCAAGGCCATCGAGCTGGTCCAGGGAGCCAAGCTCAGCCTCAAGCCCTTGGTTACTCATCACTTTGCGTTTAGAGACTACCTGAAAGCCTATGAATACATCGACGAGCACAAGAGCAACACCATGAAAGTCATGATCGACGTGCAGGAGGCTTAGGTGAAGGATTCCGGTGGACACCGCCTGTCCGCGAAGTCTCGGTCGTCATTGATCCAGGGGCGGGAGAAATCCTGTTTCGACCGATGAATCCCCGTTTCAGTCCAACGAACAAATGTGTGGGGTGAAGAAGGGAAACGACCAACGACAGCCAATTTGGCATATGTGGTCGGGAGTATCCTGCCGCCGTCGTTCCAGCCATACTCGGAAAGGAGCAGATTATCTTGGCCATCGGGGCTCGAGCATGGGGAGCGTACTACACGTGCAGGCATGTGGCCGACTACCTGGCGCGGTGGGCCATTCGCGCCGCAGGCGATCGGGTTCTGGAGCCTTCCTTTGGGAACGGGGTCTTCCTGGAGGTCGCTCACGATCGGTTGGTCGCACTGGGCGGTTCCTGCGATAGTCTCTTCGGCGTGGAACTCCGCAAGGAGGCTTTTGCACGGGTGTGGGAAGACGGAGCCCTTGG
Source organism: Bacteroidota bacterium (assembly GCA_050260295.1). Taxonomy (GTDB): domain Bacteria; phylum Bacillota; class Limnochordia; order Limnochordales; family DUMU01; genus DUMU01. The sequence goes on along the minus strand of JBLNBY010000234.1, from coordinate 2,237 downwards.
GGAAAAGAATGGCCTGCTCGGCGACTTCCTGGCCCTGGAGCCCTTCCCAGTGCAGGCGGTTATCGGGAATCCGCCTTACGTTCGTCTGAGAAACCTTGACCCAGACAGCCGCGCCCGGGCGATCGGGGCATGCGAGCGGCTGGGAGTTCCAATGGCCCCCAGCGGCAGCGTATGGATGCCCTTTGTGGTTCATGCCAGCTCCTTTCTCACCTTCGAAGGGCGCTTGGCCTTCGTATTGCCTCATGAAATGACCTACGTCAGGTATGCCGCTCCTTTGTGGAGTTATCTGGCGTCCAAGTTTGGGCAGCTCAAGGTCATCCGCACCCAAGAGGACCTGTTCCCTGAGAACGACGAAGAGGCGATTCTGCTCCTGGCTGAGGGGTACGGACACTCCACCTCAGCAGTGAAATATGAAGTCTACGAGACAAGCAAAGCGCTCCTACAGCAGCAGCCGATGGTCACAGCCAGCATACCCATCGAGAGTGTGGTCAGCGGGCAGCGGCCGTTCGTGAGCGCTCTGCTCAACGGCGAACAGCTTGCTCTTCTGTCTTCGTTGGCTGCAACTGGTCGGGTCAGAAGCATCTCGCGCGAGTGCAAATTCAGGATCGGGTACGTCGCCGGCGACAAGCGGTTCTTTCACCCTGATGCGACTACGCAGGCCCGATACGGTCTGCCCGCTGCCAACCTGCGCAAAGCCGTTATCAATTCCCGGCAACTGCGGGGCGTCGGAGTGCAGTTGCAGGAAGAGGCGGTCGGCTCGTCCTTGTACTATCCCGCCAAACTCACCGCCGCCGACCTGGCCTACATCGAACAAGGGGAGAAAGCCGGCGTCTCCGGCAGATACAAGTGCCGGGTTCGTGAACCCTGGTATCTGACGCCGGGGGTTGAGACCCCTGACCTTCTGCTGAGCGTGTTTGCCGAGAGGCCATTGCTCATCTTGAACAAGGCGAAAGCTACAGCCTCGAACAGTCTCCTCTGCGGTTTCCTGCGAGGAGATACTGTTCCTGAGGAACTCGTTTGCCGCTGGTACAACAACTTGACCCTGCTCTCCGTAGAGTTGCAGGTGCACTCCCTGGGTGGCGGGGTGCTGGTGTTGATCCCGGGAGAGGCGGATACCATCCGCATTCCCAGCGTGGTGAACCGAGAGCTTCAGCCCAGATTGCTTGCGGAACTCGACGCTTTGCTGAAGCGGGAGAATGTGGATGCGGCTTACGCGTTGGGCGATGAGCTGATCCTGCGACGCTCGCTGGGGCTGAGTGAACACCAAGTCCAGCTGATCAGAGATGCTGGGAGAGTGCTGCGACAGTGGCGGAACGCCAGAAAGCGGAAAGCCTCTGGCGGCCTGTTTTCGCCTGCCAGCGTCTTCTGAAACCGGAATCACGCGATTTCGAGAAACAGATTCCTCTCCCTGTAGGTCTTGAGTATCTTGTCGAAGAAGTCGGCGACGCTCAGGGCGCGCCCACCTTCAACCTGTAAGTCCGTCTCGGGGTCCAACAACATCGGCGGATCGGTTTCGAAGTCCACGGGGAGAAAGGCGAAATGCTCATACTGGTCCTTCGGCCCCCGCCAATCCGGTCTCTCGGTGATCATCTTGAACAGTTGCGCTGCCCGCCGCAGATCGACCGCTTCTTTGAGTCCGGGCTTGATCGCATGTCTTGGGAGCAGATACACGTAGTTGATCACGGCCATAGGGAAACGGTCGTGGAGGGAGATAACGTCACCAATGATTTCCTCGTAGTAAGTCAAGAGGTTCTTGCCCACTGAACTCATCTGACTTCTCAGGCCGATCATTATCTGCGGACCATTCACCGGGTGTACCACTGCCAGATCGACGTCCTTCTGCTTGTGAGAGCCGTAGAGTTTCGCTTCAAGGATAATCTGCACCTTACCCTCGTCCACGCCATGTGTTCTCAGCTCCTCAGCGCAGAAAGCGTGGAGATGCTGAATAAAGGCCTGGCTGCGCACCGATCCGTCGGGGTCAGCCAAGTAGGTGGCCTTCATGGCCGCCAGGCATTGGGTCAGTTTCGCCAGGTCAGTCGGCACACCCACTCCTCCTCACCGCACGCTCATCTGCCGTAAGCACCACACCGGTGGAAGGATTCGCCGACCAATTCCCTTCTTCCTCCGGTGAGCGGGGCCGGAGTAAGGCGAAGTGCGGAGCCGCCCTGGGCCCCGCACCTCTGCCGCCAGGATGCCGCCGAAAGGAGAAGAGGTTACCGGGTCACGAGCGCCAAGTC
>JBLNBY010000233.1:0-3490 GCA_050260295.1 Bacteroidota bacterium | reverse complement strand
CCTCACCTTCGGGCGTCCGGTGCGTTCGGCGCAGTTGGTGAACCTGCTCGAAGAGCCGGAGCGCTCCGAGCCCGGGGCCACGCCGGTGGTGGAAGGAAATCGGCTTACCATCCATCTGCGGCCGTTGGAGATCTGTACATTACAGGTACGGTTCTCCTAGTCAGGCAGGAAAGATGGAGTTTTCCTCGAACTCTACAGAACAGGCCCGGGAGGGTTCCCGGCCTGTTCACTTTTCGCGCAGGAGGCAGGGCACGTGAGAGTAGGAATAGTGGGCCTGGCGCTTTCGCATCCGTACGCGTTCGCCAACCTGGCAATTCAGGAGGGCGAAACCATCGCCGCCATTTGGGATCAATCGCCGGAGAAGCGGGAGGAGTTGGCCGCACGCCTGGGAGCACGGGCGGTGGATGATCCGGCCCTGATGCTGCCCGGTCGGGAAGCAGCGGTGGATGCCGTCCTCGTCTGTACGAAGAGCGGCCAGCATGCCCGGTATGCGCTGCCGTTCCTGGAGGCGGGTGTACCAACCTTTGTGGACAAGGCCTTGGCCACGAACGTGGAGGATGCGCTGGCACTCCTCGAGGCGGGTTCACGACCGGGGCGACTGCTCATGTCCACTTCGGCAATCCGCTATGCTCCCTCCCACGTGGCTCTGCGCGAGCAGGTTCTTGGCGGTCGACTGGGCAAGATGGTGTGGGCCGAAGCCCTGGTGGCTCACGACATCAAGGGCTATCTGGAAGGCTTTTCGACCTGGCAGGACAGCGTACCGGAAGGTGGCGGCTCCATCGTCAATATGGGGATTCACGGGGTAGAACCCCTGGTCTCCGTTTGGGGTGGGGATGTCGAAAGCATTTTCTGCCAGGCATCCCGCCTGATCTACACCCAAAGCCAGTCGGAAGATACGGCCGTGATTCAGATTCGCTACAAAGATGGACGCCTGGCCAGTGTCCAGATCCTCTGCAGCAGCAATGTGCATGGATACCACCTGCGTGTCCAGGGGGAGAAAGGTTTTCTGGCTGCCGCTGCTCCCAGCGGGGTGTTGATGGGACTGAATGGAGCCTGGTCGGGCAATGGCGACGGGAATGTGGAATATGGGTATAAGGAGACAGTTCATCGGTTCCTGGAAGGGGTGCGGCGGGGTGAGGCGCCGATCCCCCTGACCGAGACTGCAGCAGTCATCGCCATCCTGCTGGCTGCCCGCCTCTCCGCCGCGGAAGGACGACCGGTAAGCCGGGCTGAAATCGGACTTTGACGAGATCTCTTGCCAGCAGGTATGGGAAACGGAGGGGTAGCCAGAAAGTGTAATGGGGTTGGGAAGCTGTCAGGGAAGGGGATTGATTGGTTCAGGAGGAAGTAATGCTAGTGTTTCATCGATGTTGATGGAGTTGAAGGATTGAACGGCTGGCGTAGCTCGGGGGGGATAGGAAGGTATGCATGAGATGATCGGCTTGTGGAAGCGCCTGCGCCACGGCCGTTGGGTGCTGCTCGTTATGCTGGCAGCCCTGGTTGCGGTCGGGGTCTGGCAGGTACAGGCACAAAACGAGGGTGAGACGGTAGCGGAAACCGAAACGGTGGACGAGATAGTCGCTTTCACCCTGGAGAAGACCTTCGCCGAGAAGAAGGCGGAATGGGACAAGCAGGGGATTCAGGATGTCCAGGGTGTTTCGGTCACCATTCCGGGGACGCGCTATGCAGCGGTGAGCGACCCAGCAGCGGTGAAGGTCGTGGATGATCCCGCGGGTGAGCGGGGTAAGGTTTTGCTCTGGAATCAGGATGAAAGCTGGGTCGAGTGGGAAGTCACCGTACCCGAGACCGGCTACTATCAGATCAGTATTGACTATTACATGCCGCCTGGAAAGAAGTCTGCGGGTGAGCGCGACCTCATGATCGACGGGGAATACCCCTTCCGTGAAGCCAAGCGCCTGACGTTCCAGCGCATGTGGCGCGATGCGGCTCCCCCACGTAAGGACAGCCGCGGCAACGATATCCGCCCGGGACAGGTAGAGGTTTTCGGCTGGCAGACCGTATCGCTCGAGGACAGCCGCCGGCTGGTACTCGAACCGCTGCGCTTCTATTTGACTGCGGGGACGCACCGCCTGCGCATGGGAGCCCTGCGCGAGCCGATGATGATCGCCGGCATCACGGTGCACTCTCCTCAGGTTCTGTCTACATATGAAGAAAAGCTGGCCGAGTGGAAAGCGGCTGGTTTCCAGCCGGCCCGCAGCCTGGTGAAGGTGCAGGGTGAGGAAGCCGCTCTCAAGTCGCAGCAGACCCTGCGGAGGGAGTATACGTCCGATCCTCTGCAGGAACCGCCGGCCAAGGGCAAGATCATCCTCAACTCTTTCGGTGCCTGGCGCTGGCGCTTTGCCGGCGACTGGGCGGAATGGGTCTTCGATGTGCCGGAGGATGGGCTCTACGAGCTGGACCTGAAGGTATGGCAGGGGTGGGAGGACGGTCTGCCCGTCTACCGTCGTCTCTTCATTGACGGTGAGATTCCCTTCCAGGAAGCGAACTCCATCCCGATCCCCTTCAACCGTAAGCAACAGATCTGGCGGGTCGGCGCAGTCAAGGAAGACGACGAGCCTTATCTCTTTGCTCTGACCAAGGGTCGTCATGTCCTCCGGCTGGAAGTAAGCGTGGGGCCGTTGGCGGAGACAGTACGGACGATCGAAGAAGTCTCCCAGCGGCTGTCGGTCTTCAACCGGGAAGTGGTCATGGTTACCGGGCCGCAGCCGGATCCCAACTTTGAGTACCGGATCGAGACCATCATTCCGGATCTCATCGACCGGTTGAATGCCACGGCGGCACTTTTGGAGAACGAAATCAAGTATATGACCAAGGCGGTCGGCCGCCGGCCGGCAGCGGCCAACACTCTGGCCATGGTGGCAGATCAACTGCGTGCCATGGCGCAAAACCCCGATATGATCACCAAGCCGGGGGGCATCAAGAGTTTCGGTGACAACCAGACCAGCCTCAGCCAGTGGTCTCTCTCCCTGCAGAACCAGCCGCTCGAGGTGGACTGGGTGGCCTTTGCTCCGCCGGAGCAGAAGTGGCCGCGGGCAGGGGCCAATGCTCTTGACACAGGAAAACGTACTGCCAGTGACCTGATCGCTTCGTTCGGCAAGGATTACGGCCAGATCGGCGATGCCTACGAAGGTCAGGAAGCCCTCAAGGTGTGGGTCGGCCGTGGCCGGGAATGGGCGGAGATCATCAAGCAGATGGCGGACGATGACTTCACGCCCAGGACCGGGATTCCCGTCAACATCAATATCCTGCCCGCAGGTGCGGTCGGTATCGGCGGCCTCAACGTCATGTTGCTGGCGGCCGTGACCGGTGACACCCCGGACGTCGCCCTGGGGGCTGCCTCGAACCTCCCGGTGGAGTTTGCCATGCGTGGCCAGATGACGGCCCTGGACGAGTTCCCCGATTACGAGGAGGTCCGTCAGCGCTTCCGTCCGGGCGCGTTGATTCCCTTCTACTACCAGGGACACGTTTA
>JBLNBY010000232.1:0-18539 GCA_050260295.1 Bacteroidota bacterium | reverse complement strand
TCCCGAATGCCAGCGCGTTGCCAGCCCTCGTGCGGACCATCCTTCCGCACCGGGCGTGACGCTCGTCGTTGGCCCGTTTGCGGCAGGAGCCCTGAATTATACGCAGTCCGACCTCACTTTCTACTGCGATCTTACCCGGGAAGAGATCATACGCCGCCAAACCTCCGGGGGCTTGCGCAACCTGGGTGATGATCGGGATCTGAGTCCGGGGGAGAAGTACAAGATCGGTTATTACGTGGAATGGCCACTACTTGAGGACTACAAGCGGTTCTTGTTGCGTGAAGTCGATCGTCCAGTCGATTTCTACGTAGACGCCAATGATGATGACAAACCGGCGATCCTTCCTCGAGAACTATTGTTGGAAGCCGTCGCTGACGTCAGCTCGCGGCCCTTCCGCTGCAAGCCCTTTTTTATGCCGGGGGTGTGGGGAGGGCAGCGCATGAAGGAAGTTGCCCAGCTTCCCGCTGAGTATGCTAACTCTGCCTGGGACTTCGAGATCGTCGCCCCCGAAAACGGCATAATACTGGGTATTGGCGGTGAAAGGATTACTATACCTTTCCACCTTCTGATGTGGTTCCGAGCTCAGCCGATCTTGGGAGATCTGGCGTACCGGTATTTTGGTGAGTATTTCCCCATCCGCTTCGACTACCTGGATACGATGCAGGGAACCAACCTAAGCCTACAGGTTCATCCACATCATAGCTATATTCGTCAACACTTCAATGAACCGTTTGCCCAAGACGAGAGTTACTACATCGTCGAAAATGAGCCTGGTGCTAAGGTATACCTCGGGCTGAAGGAGGGCATGACCCGCGAGCGTCTGTGGGAGGCGGTTCACAGGGCTGAGACGGAATTCGTTCCCTTCGATATCGCTGAGTACGTAAACGCGTGGGATGCCCAGCCCGGTGACTTGTTCTTGATACCCTCCGGGACGGTACACTGCAGCGGGGCCAACAACCTGGTACTCGAGATCAGTTCAACTCCTTACTGGTACACTTTCAAGATTTATGACTATCTTCGTCCTGACCTGAATGGCAAGCCTCGGCCGATAAACTCGGCCCACGGCTTTGAGGTCATCGATTTCACGCGAACGACCCGGTGGGTGCGGCAGCACCTCATTCCCAGTCCTATACTGCTCAGGCAAGATGATGGCGGTGCGGAATACCATCTGGGAAGTCACTTCATGACTTTTTACGGGATCAACCGGCTGCACATACAGGATTCCCTGGCGGATGACACCGGCGATAGCTTTTACGTGATCACTGTAGTGAAGGGTGACGGTGTGCGTATTCTCTCGGACGCCCATGCCGCTGAGCCGATCGAGGTCGCGTATCTCGAGACCTATGTTATTCCCGCCGCGTTCGGACGTTTTCACCTGCAGCGGATCGGAAATCAGGAATGCCAGGTGGTGAAGGCGTACGTCAAGCGTTGACTGCTGCAAACCGAGGACCACGCTCAGAACTGCGGCAACGCAGGCTATGCCGGCGGCTCAGGTGACACCGACGGCGAAGGCCCCGGGGATGGGGCAGACGGCGCAAATGTCACCGGGGGTGCAGACCGTGGTCATCGGCCTCGATGTCGGCGGAACCTCGGTCAAGGGCGGACTGGTCGACCGTCAGGGCCACCTGGTAGGCGATCCCGTCACGTTCGATCCGCACAGTCACGAAGATGCAGAGAGCATCCTGGCAGCGTTCGCCGGGGGAGTGGGGTGGCTGCTGCAGCAGGCGGGCGAACGGCCGGTGGCCGGTATCGGAGTTGGGATGCCCGGCCCGTTCGACTACGAGCGGGGAGTCAGCTTGATCAAGAACCTCGGAAAATACGACGCCCTGTACGGTCTCAACCTGGCGGACAGCTTGCGGGCCGAGCTCGCCCTGGCGGCCAACTTCCCTGTCCGTTTCCTTAATGATGCCGTCGCCTTTGCCCTGGGCGAGGTTTACTTCGGGGCGGGGCGTGGTTTTGAACGGGTCATGGCCATCACCCTGGGGACGGGCTGCGGTTCGGCCTTCATCGTGGGGGGCCGCAGTGTGAAGGAGGGCGATGGCATTCCGGCGGACGGCTACGTGTATAATTTGCCCTTCCGCGGCGGTATCGTCGACGATTGGCTTTCCCGGCGTGGCATCCTGCGGCTTTGGCAGAGTATGCAGCCCGGTGCGCAGCCGGGGCACGGGCAGCAAAGGTCTGATGCCACGGCCGACCTCGACGTAGTGGACCTGGCCCGCCTGGCCATGGATGGGGACACAGCCGCCCGGCAGTTGTTTGACGCCTTCGGGGAGTTGATAGCCGGAGCTCTAGCTCCCACCGTAGCCGCCTTTTGTCCCGATTGCCTGGTGATCGGCGGCCAGATCGCGAGGAGCTTCGCACTATTCGGCCCACGCCTCAAGGAGTGCCTGCTCGAAAACGGTTTCGGTACGAACGAAACCTGCACCAAGGCAAGCGCCACGCAGGCAGGAGGGATGGTCATCGTCCCGGCAGCAGACATCGACGCCGCAGCAGTCAAAGGGGCAGCCAGTTATATTTGGTGGAAAGAAATGGGGATGTGAACCTGTTGGACAGGTGAAGGGGGGATAAGCAACTCTCAAAGTGAAGCTATGTTGGTTATAGGCGATGTTTCTCACCACCGTGCGCTTTACTGGCTGAAAGGAGGGCTACCTGGATGAAAAGGCTATTCGTGCTCGTGGGTTCTCTGCTGACAGTCGGAATTCTAGCTTTCCTTGGCATAGCGCAGGCAAAGGATACACTAGTCGTAGGGGTAATTGGTGAACCGCCTCAAAGTGAGCTGCAAAAGCAGCTTATCTCTCAATTCGAATCAAAATACGGCGTAGAGATCAAGTGGCGCGCTTATACCTGGGTTGATATTTGGGATAAGGTGTCAGTTGAAGTCGCAACGGGACTAGCGCCCGACGTGGTTAGTACATCGCTCAACTGGAAAGAGACCGAATTGGTTGCACAGGGCATCTTCCAACCGTTGGACTCGTTGATTGCTTCCGACTCGACCTGGGACAAAGGCGATTTCATCCCGATTGTCTTGGCCGCAGGCCGCTTTGACGGCAAACAATACCTCATTCCAACGGTGTTAGGTTTGAGTGTGTACTTCTACAACAAGAACTTGCTTGCTGAAGCAGCACTCAATGAACCAGATGTCGATTTCACGTGGGATCAGTTCCTGGTCATGGCCAAGAAACTCACTCGCCTGGATGCCGATGGCAAGTTCAAAGTGGCAGGCACGTGGGTCCACGACTGGCCTACCCTCTTTCAGACCTGGGTCTTCTCGGCCGGGGGAAAGTTCTTCGAGCCAGAGGGAGCCTTCGTGCCCGAGAAGGCTGTCTTCAATCACCCCAAGACTCTGGCCGGTTTCAAGTTTGGCGCTGATCTGGTTAACGTCCATCGTGTGGCACCGGCATTCGGCAGGGATACTTCTTTCGGGGGTGAGCAGGCGTTTGCGCAGGGATGGGTCGGGCTGCTACCCTACGGTGCCGGCCTGGGTCGTACGTTGAAGGAAACCGCCCCCAACATCGATTTCGGCGTTACGGTCGGGCCTCATCATCGCAGCGAATCTCCTGTTCTCACGCTGGATACCGGTTCATCCTACGGAATCCCCCGCAGCTCAAAGAAAGCCAAGCTGGCCTGGGAGTTTATCAAGCTCATGACTTCGGCCGATATGATCAAGTCGTCGGACCTGTGGAACCTGCCTGCTCGCTACTCCGTACTCCAAACGTACTCGGAGACCCCCGTGGGCCGACTCATCCTTGAAGTAATGAGGAGAAGCTGGCCGGTACGAGGGACACGAGTGGTTTCCATCGAGAGGGCGTGGATCAACCCCATGGTTGAAGCGGCCCGGAAGGCGCTCCACCACGGGAACACTGACTACGAAGTGCTGCTCGAACAAGCAACGGAGAAGGCCAATGCTGCGCTCAAACAATGGCGCGATAGGAAGTGAGGAGATGACTCATGCGACGCACTTTTCCGCTTCTCATTGCGTTGTTGCTAGTGGTCGGTGCTGTCTCAGTTGCTGCTGGCAAGCAGGTCCTAATTGAACCATTTGACGCGGAGAAGGGATGGAAGTTAGAGTATTTCGCAAACGGCGTGTCCAGTTTCCAGACCGGGGACCTGTCAGGGAACAAGCTGACCATCATCGACCTGGATGGTCGGCCGGTAGCCAAATGGCAGTATGCCTTCACAACGTCGGGGCCGGATGCTATTCAGATCCACCTGGATAAGCAGCTCGAGGGGGAAACCTCCACGTTCGGGCTATTCGTGTATGGCGATGCTAGCGGTCATATCCTGATGTACGAAGTTGTCGACGCAGAAGGGGAGATCTTTTTTACCTGGTTTGGACCAATAACCTGGTCTGGGTGGAAGTACGTAGAATCGGATATCGAACTAGACCGGTATGCACCCGGTTCGGCATCAGTTGGCGGCAACGGAGAGATCGACTACCCGGTCCGTTTCTTCAAGCTAACGCTCGTTGACCGCGAACCAGGCTTCAAAGGGAGCGGAACGCTGTACCTGAAAGATCTCCAAGCTAAGACCAGAACGGATGAACCTGGGCCCGCGGCCGCGGGCCCACCCCTCCAACCTCAGAACACGAAGGAAGGTGCACTGATAGTGCCCGGCGTTTTCCCTCGCGCTACCCCGCCTGACCCCACTCTAGTCGTTTACGATAACCGCAGCAATGACTGGGAAATGCAATTGGCCCTCGCCTGCATGCAGGGACTGGTCAACCGAGAGAAACCCCGCCTCTATTTCATCAATTATGAAGAGGATAACTTTTGGCTGAGTTGGTTGAAGGAGCGGCAGTACGTCAAAGAGGTTATTAGAGAAGAAGACCCCTGGAGCCTGTTTAGGAGGTTTTCTGACTCGTATCGCGGCGTCGTAATAGCAGATCCCGCCCTACCGGCAAGCATAAATGTGGCAGCGATGCTGGCGTCAGTTGAAGATGCGCTGGCGGTAACCCCTCGGATTTACGATGTGATGACTACCTGGTTGGGGGACCTCCCTATCATAGAGGACTTGAGGGGGCGCTGGACCAGCAATGCTTCAGCCTACGAGTGGGCATTTGAAAACTTGTGGCCGCAAATGAGTCACCAAGCGTTGGCTCTGATGTTTCCTGAGACGTCGGCGCAGTATCCACGCGATTATCTCGTTCAACAACGCATATTTACGCTCTTTGTTCACGGTAGTAAAGACACGGGTCCCGGAGTCGATCCAGTCAAAGAGAAGGGACTATTCGACCGAATCTTGCAGGAGACACCTCCGAACATTCCCCTTATGGGATGGCCATCCTACGCCGACCGTTGGGGTATCAGTGAGTACGAAATGCTAAAGTGGGCTTCCCGATATGGCAAGTTTCTCCCGGTGACCGAGTTTTCGAGTAATCTCTCTGTTCATTCTGGCTATACAGTTGACCCAGGCGTGTGGAAGCAGCCCGTCTTTGACCGGGAGCCTCCAGCGTATGATCCTTCAAAGATATATGTCGCGGTCAGCGTCCTTGACAGCGGTGACGCGGCCTGGTACTGGCAGAGGCGCCAACTGACCGTCTGGGATGATCCGGCCCGTGGTACCATTCCCATAGGTTGGTCTCTCAATCCGCTAATGGTCGAGCTAGCTCCCACAGTCTTGGAGTGGTATTACCAGCACCTTACTGACCGTGACGAACTGTACGCAGCCATGAGTGGTATCGGGTATATGTTTGCCCCCGAATACGGGACATCTCTCGACAACAGGGAGGCGGTTCTTGATGCCTTCCTGGAAGAGACAGCCCGGCAAATGGATCGCCTGGACTTGCACGCAGTCGCCATGCACGTAGGCGCCTGGGGAGAACCGGCCTTCCACACAGAGCTGTTCAAGCAGTATATTGATAAGCTCGGTAACCTCACAGCGTTGTTGCCAGGATTTGGCCGGCAGGACGATGTTACTCCGGACAATGCAAACTATCTCCTAAACGGTGTTCCCGTAATGCATATGCAAACCCGGTGGATGGTAGGGGATATTTCCAGCCGGTCGGCGCAAAACGAGATAGAGTTTCTCGTTGACAGCATCAAGAGGATGACGAAAGACAAGCGGCCGGCCTTTATTACGGCCATGGCGTTGAGCTGGACGGTTCCACCGATTGCTATACTGCGGGCATCCCAGCTTCTTGGAGACGAATATGTGTTCGTCACCCCCTCGGAACTTGCGCGGCTCTTTCGAGAAGCGGTACAACGGGGAGACATCGAAATGTAAGATCGCAGGAGGCGAAGGGGCCTTGGTATGGGACTTCATGGTTAAACCGTTGCCACTTGTGCGGAGAGGGGACAGTTGTAACGAGCAGGTGCTGGAAGTAAGCTGGGGCAGTGAGGACCAGACAGAAGTTGAGTTGCATATTCGTACAGCTTCGGACCACATCGTAAAGCGGGTCAGGGCCGTTAAGGGAGCAAACCGCGTGCGTATCGGAGTGCGGGCGGTATCATCTACTTCTCGTGCCATCGTTGAACTGGTGAACGTAGTTGACAACAGTGTGGGCGCGAGTAAAGAACTTGAATTGAGGCCCGTCCGCCCTTGGAGGGTGTTTATAGTACACCACAGCCATCTTGATGTCGGATACACGGATGTGCAGCCCCATGTCATGCGTTTGCACATGGGTTTCCTCGATGAAGCAGTAGCCTTCTGTGAGCAGACCCAGGATTGGCCGAAGGAGTCACGGTTTAAGTGGACCATTGAAGCTGCTTACCCTGTTGTGGAATACTGCAGACGGCGCTCCCCCGCGCAGGTACAGAGGCTGGTCCACTGCTTGAGAACTGGCCAGATGGAGTTGACCGCCATCCTCTTGAATCTGCACGCAGAGACCTGCTCGTACGAAGAGCTGGTGCGGAGCCTGTACGACGCCCGCCGTTTGGCCAATACATGGGGCTTTGAGGTGGTCAGTGCAATGCAGTCCGACGTACCCGGCCACCCGTGGAGTTTGCCCCAGTTGCTGGTCAGTTGTGGTGTAAAGTATCTTTCACTTGCACCTAACAATCATCGTGCCCCAATCCATGAGTTGAGGGGATTCGGCCGGCCGTTCTATTGGTGCACAGCAGACGGGCATAGGGTCCTCGTTTGGTTTACCGATGACCCGGTGCATGTGTACCAGGAGGGGAATGTGCTGGGATTCATAGACTCTTATGACGCCGTGTTAGAACGCCTGCCGGCCAAGCTTGCATCGCTGGAAGAGAGCGGATACCCCTTCGACGCTGTGCACCTGCGGTGTCAGGGAGCCTATGCGGACAACGGGCCTCCTAACTTCAAGGTTGCAGAGATTGCCCGGGCTTGGAATAACGACTGGGTTTGGCCTCAGGTTCGGGTCGCGACCAACCGGGAGTTCTTTGACTACTTGGAGGCCAATTATGGAGATCAAATCCCCCAACACAGCGGTGACTGGCCGGATTGGTGGGCAGACGGAACTGGCTCTGCAGCGAGGGAAATGAGTCTTATTCGTCAAGCGCACGCGGATTTCGACATCGCTGAAGCAGGTGCAGCTATATCATCGGCTTTTGGTCGGAAACTGGCTGCAAATTCACCTGCCACGATCCAGCTATTGGACCGTGAAGCGGCTCTCCGGGAAATGCTCCTGTTTGATGAGCATACCTGGGGAGCTGCCCAGACAGAAAAGGACGACCTTGGGGGCTTTGGGTCAGAAGGTCTTCAGTGGTCGTATAAGTCATCCCACGCGTACCGGGCGGTCGAGCTGACGCAGAGTATGACAGAATCTGTACTCCACAGACTGAGCGGGTTAGTCCAATCAGGATCGTATCCCGTGGCCTTCGTCTTTAACGGGTTGGGTAGGGCACGCCTTGGTATAGTTGACCTGGAATTGCCGCGGGAATTGAGGATCTCAGAAGAAACACCTCTGGTGTTGCGCGATGCAGAAACGGGAGTCGAAATCCCATACGAGTGGATCCCCGCTGGGATTCACGACCGGGTCAGGGTTCGATTTGTTAGCCCTGAGGTGCCCGCATTTGGTTTTCGTAAGATCGAGATCTGCAAAGATGGCGATCGACGGGCGGGAAACTCGGCCAGGCAGGTTATGGAAAGACCGGATATGGATAAGAGTTTCTGGCAGCTGGAAAACGCCGCGTTACGGGTTACGGTGGACCTGAAGCGGTCTGGCATCAGGTCCATCGTAGATAAGCGGTTAAACCTGGAACTGGTTGATACAGGTGCGCCGGTGGCCCTTAACACTTACATCTACGACCACTACATCAAAGACGATGAGCGGACTCTCAACCACCGGCTGATCCTGCGACATGTTCCCTGCCAAGCGGAGATGGTATCCATAACTAGTTCTCCTATCGACAACACGCTGGTGTACCGGGTGCAGGGCGGAGAGGGCGCCGATTACGTTTACTCTCAAGTGCGACTTTACCACGATCTATCGTGGCTTGAGATTGAGAATACAGTGGAGAAACGGAGGACCAGGAATAAAGAAGGGGCCTACTTCTGCTTCCCATTCAACGCTGGGAACGCGATACACTACACCATTCCTGGGGGAACCTGCGTTCTTGGACAAGAACAGTTACCGGGTGCCCTTACAGATTGGCTGGCTATCGAATCAGGTGTGTGGATCGAGGGAGATTCGCTTCACATCTCATGGGCATCAATCGATGCGTGTTTGGTACAGTTTGGGCACATCGCGACTGTACAACCGCCGCGACCGCCATGTGTCGAAAATGGGCACATATACTCCTATGTTTTCAATAATCTGTGGAGCACCAACTTCCTGCCTTGGCAAAGTGGCAAACTTAAGTTTCGGTATGTGGTCGAAAGCAGACCGGTTCAAACCAAAGCAGGTTTCGTCTATTTCGGCAAGTCGGCAACTCATCCGTTGATTGCTTGTGTACTGCCACCAAATCAAGCTGGTGTGATTCCGACCGCGAGCGGGCAATTTCTGATGGTTTCCGGGGACAACGTCGTTGTTGAATCCTTGATCCCGGCTCGGGAAGGCGGCATACTGTTACGGTTGCGGGAGGCTGCGGGCCAAGCGACGACTGTCTCCGTTCAAGTACCGTTCCTCAAGCTTTCTAATGCCGCGCTTTCTACTCCGACTGAAATCCCATTGGAGATGTTGCCAATCATTGACGATAAGGTGGAGGTTGACCTGAAACCGTATCAGGTAAGGCATCTGCGGATGTGGTGAGATGCCTGAGCTCAGCAGATAGCAAAGGCAGACCTGGTTGGTGTGGTAGGCTCAGCCGGAGGTGGTGCTCCCATGCCCGTAGAGGAACTGCTCATCAGCCATCACAGCCACACCGACATCGGCTACACCCACGAGCAGCCGGTGCTCTGGGAACTGCAGGCACGCTACATCGATGCCGCCCTGGCGGAGATCGACAAGACGGCCGGCTGGCCGCCGGAGGCACAGTTCAAGTGGACGTGCGAGGTGTCGGCGCCGGTTCTTCATTGGTTGCGCCGTGCCCCCTCCCGGCAGGTGGAAAGGTTTGTCGCCGCCGTCCGGGCCGGGCGCATGGAGGTGATGGCACTCTTCTGCAATCTCACGCCGCTGATGGACCTGGAGGAGCTGTATCGTTCGTTGCTCCCGGTGGCGCGTTTGCGGCGCGAGTTGGGTATCCCGATTCGTGCGGCCATGACCAGCGACGTCAATGGCCTGCCCTGGAGCATCGTCGACGTCCTGCTCGATAGCGGTATCACCGGCCTCACCATGGCGATCAACGAACACATGGGCGGGGCGCCGCTCCGCCGCCCCAATCTTTTTCATTGGGTTGGTCCGTCCGGCCGCCGGCTGCTGGCCTACAACGGTTTCCAGTACGGCTTCCTGCAGCAGTTCGGGGTCGGTGAGAAAGACGGCAAGGACATGAGAGAGCTGGAAGAAGTGGCTTCCCGCCTCACGAAGTGGTTGCGGGAGATCGAAGCTTACTGCCCCCTGCCCGTCATCTACACGCAAAATACCCGGCTCGACCACTGGGATAACAACGGGCCACAGGAGAAACTCGCCCCCTTCGTCCGTGCCTGGAACGAAGCCGGGCTCAGGCCGCGGCTCCGCCTGGTCACGCCTTCGGAGGCCCTTGACCGGTTGCGGCAGTTGCCCGGCGAGCTATGCCCGCAGGTGCGGGGCGATTGGACCGACTACTGGAACTTCGGCGCCGGTTCCAGCATCGAACCGATGCGGATCAACCGGAGAAGCCGCACTTTGTTGTTGCAAGCCGATGCGGTGGCGGTACTTTCCGGCCGCGACCTCCAGGATCGCTCGCTGGCGGATGAAGCTTGGTGGAACTTGTTCCTCTTCGACGAGCATACGTGGGGAGCCTGGTGTAGCATCAGCGATCCCGACAGTGAGTTCACACGCGCACAGTGGGCTTTCAAGGAGGATCTCGCCAACCGGGCCAACTCGCTTGCCGGTTTCTTGCGCCGGCAGGCCATCGCCGGCCTGGCCAGCAAAGTGGAGTATCGGGGTTCAACTCCGGCAGTGCTGGCCTACAACCCGCTGCCCCGGCCGGTTCGCCGCCGGCTGACAATTCCCGCGGACTGGAACGACCCGCAGTTGCCGGTTACTCTGGCTCACCAGCACCGCTGGGATTCCTACTGGCGCATGCGGGGCAAGTTTACCGTGACCGAGCCGGTGGAGCTGCCGGCGCTGGGGTGGAAGGTCGTGCCCATACCGCCCGCGAACCCGCAACCACAAGCGGGCGAGGGGGCGGAAGCGGTGGAAGCGATGGAAGCGACGGAAGCAGCAGGAGTGACGCAAGCGTCACCGCCCGGCTTGCAGTGGGACGAGGCGAGCCGGACGTTGTGCACGCCCTGGTATGAGCTGCGTTTCCATCCCGACCGGCAGGGGATAGTCAGCTGGCGGGAGCTTGCCACGGGCAGAGAGCTCGTGGACCAGACCGCTCCCTACGCTTTCGGACAGGCCGTTGCCGAACGCTGTACGTCTCTTACCGGGCGCCAGGCATTCTGGCACTCCGGCCGTTGGTATGCTGACTGGCCGGCGGTGCGCATTCCCGCCGCCCCCGGCGGTCCCTGGCAAGTATCGTTCGAGCGGGGAGCGTTACGGCTCCAGCAACAGGTCAATATCCCCGAACTACCTCCGCTAAATTTCTCGGTGAGGTTCTTTGCCGACAATCCGGCCGTAGAGCTCGAAATCAGCGGGCGTCTGCCCGGCCATACCCGGCCGGAAGGGCTTTATCTAGTCTTTCCTTTAAACCAGGGTCGGAGTAACAGTGAGAGCCCCAAGCGGACCTGGCGCGCCTGGTTTACCACCGCCGGCCAGGCGGTCGAGTTCGATCGGGAGCAAATCCCCGGCTCTTGTCGCGATTACGTTACGGTCGACACCTGGGCTTATATTGAACCGTGTGCAGGTGCGACGCCACGAGTGGGCCTCCAGGTTGTCTGTCCCGACAATCCGCTGCTCATGTTCGGCGGATTCAACTTCGGTAAACGCCTGAAGCAGGTTCCAGAAGACGCCCCCGCCTGGGTGCTGGCGTGGGTGGCCAACAACTACTGGCAGACCAATTTCCGGGCGGCCCAACCGGGGCCCTTCCGCCAGCGGTACTGGCTCGTGCCGTATGCCGTAACGGGCAGCCCTGCTGCTTCAGCCGCGCCCGGACACCTGGGCGTCGCCGTCGATCGTGGTGCTGCGCATGGTGGAGTTTCTCCCCTCGATGACTCAGTTACTGATACCCTCTGGCGAACCGCTGACTACTTGCTGGCCGAACCGGTGCTCCACCCGCTCCCCCGCCCACAAGCAGGGACACTACCTGCAACCGGACAGGCATTTGTCTGCGACCTCCGGGAGGTGCGCCTTTTGACCCTCAAGCCGGCTGAAACTGGTACGGGCATCGTGATGCGAATTCATAATCCCACCCGCCAGCGTCAGCCAGTCCAGATCGTCTCCGGCCGGCTGACGATCACCGCGGCTTGGCTGTGCGACGGCGGAGAAAACCCGACGGAAGAGTTGCAGCTAACACAATTGATGACGCAGCTGGCGGGTGACGCGAAGAGCGGTCTTCAAGCCAGTACGGCTGTAGCTGTGGAACTGCCGCCGTACACGACACGTACCGTCCTTCTTGCAGTTGCGGGTTAGGGTGACCGGGGACGCTGGGCCGTTGGTCGCTGGTGGGCGGGCGGCCCTACAAAGCGACACGCCTGTGAGGCCGCTTGGACACGCCCCAATAAGATATTTCACAGGAGAGATAACCCTCGGAAGGAAGCCGGCTAAGGATGTCGAAGTCATGACACCGGTAGCGACACCGGTGTCAAACCGCGGTCACACGGGACGCACAGCACAGAGGAGCGAAGCAGCACCTATGGCCACCATTCGCGATGTAGCTAAGAAGGCAGGGGTTTCGCCCAAAACCGTCTCACGGGCCATCAACGGGAGTCCGGAGATCGCCCCTGAGACCCGGGAGAAAGTCCGCCGGGTAATGGAAGAGTTGCGCTATGTGCCGAATGCTTCCGCTCGGCGGCTTGCCACGGGACGGGCCGACATGATCGGTCTCGTAGTACCGTTCTCCCGCCAGTATTTCCTATCCGACCAATTCTTCACGGAGCTCGTCCAGGGCATACTTTCTGTCACGAGCAACCACGGAATAGGGCTGCAACTCTTCATCCTTCATCCCGGAGACGACGGAAGCGAAGAGATCATCAGTGCTGCGCGCCAGCACAAGATCGATGGCCTGATCTGGACAGCACCCTCCGCTCATGGTGACCGTAGTCACGAGCTCTTGGCTACATTGGGCAAGCAGGTTGTGGTAGTGGGCCGCCCGGCGTACGCCCACGTTAGGAGCGTAGACAACGACAACGTCCGGCTCGCTGCTGACGTAGTCCGCTTCTTGACCGGGTTGGGCCACGAACGTATCGGCTTCATAAACGGGCCTTTGGAGTTCACGGTATCGGTGGACAGACTCCGGGGTTACGAGAGTGCGATGCAGGAAGCCGGCTGCCATCCAATGCCGGAGTGGGTGGTGATATCGGACTTTTCCAAGGAAGGGGGGAGGGAGGCGGCCAGACGCCTCTTGCGTTTGCCGGTACGCCCGACCGCCTTGTTCGTGGCCAACGACATGATGGCTGCCGGGGTTCTTGCACAAGCAAGGGAAGATGGGATCATCGTGCCGGCTGAACTCTCCGTGGTGGCCTGCAACGATACCGTCCTCACCCGCTGCACCTTTCCCCCTCTTACCACTGTCCGAATACCCATCCAGGATTTGGGTAAAGAGGCGGCTTCACTGCTAATTGAGGCCCTGTCGAATGGGGGAACAGCGCGTGACCGGGTGATCTTGCAGCACGAGATCATAGTGCGAGAGTCGTCTGCAAGCGTAGTTGCAGCAGGCAAGCAATAAGTATTCCGCAAAGACGACTAATCGGCAGGAAAGCCAGGAGCGGACCGTACCAGCACTGGCTGCGGAGAGACAAGAAAGCAGATCAGTGCAAACCAGGATTGGCCGGACGAAGCCCGGTTAGCAAGCGCACAGTGATACCGCGGTCGAACCCTGGCTGATCGTTGGGGTACGGACAAGACGAAGACTGGAAGGGAGGTGGTCGGAAAGCGGCGAGCGGACCTCGTATGGGTCGCGCGGAGCGCGACAGATTGCGGCAGGTGCTTGTGATCAGCGTGAGTCCTTCGCTTGCACTTGTAAGTACAAAAAGGAGGGTTATCGATGTTGTTGCGTTTCAAGAGATGGCATCAATACGGCAAGAGCGCGGGACGGATCGGTTGGCTGCCGGCAGGAACAATCCTGGGGATGGCCATGGCCATTGTTTTGGCACTAAGCAGCCTGTCTGCCTCTGCGGCCAGCGCACCAGTTAAGTTGACGTTTTGGCACACCTGGGGAGGTACGCAGGGTGAGGTCATCCAGTGGGCGACTGACAGGTTCAACAATGCCCACAAAGGCAGCATTGAGGTAAAAGCTGTTACCGCCGACTTTTGGACGTTCTGGGAGAAATTCGCGGTAGCGATGGCGTCGGGTATCGGGCCAGACATCGTCATGATGGGAGACTTAGGGAGCTCAAACGCGCGCGCCGCGCAGGGGTGGATTATCCCATTGGATAAGTACCTTCAGGAGTTGAGCTGGGAGGCACGCTCCCTGTGGCCAGTGGCAAAACAGGCGTCACAATACCGTGGGAGCACGTACGGAGTTCCGTTCAACCCCGATACCAGGCTGCTCTATTACAACAAGGACCATTTCGCGGAGGCAGGGTTGGACGACCGCGTCGCACCCAAGACCTGGAACGACCTGGAGAAGGCAGCCGCCAAGCTCACCGTTAAGCAGCGCGACGGAAAGTATGCCCGTCTTGGCTTCAACCCCATGTGGGGCAACGTTTGGTTCCACCCGTGGGCTTTTACCAATGGTGGATACTGGTTCGATGACGAAGATAACCCTACTATCAACAGCAAGGCGAATGTCGAAGCGCTCGAATGGGTGCAGAAGTGGTATCAGACCTATGGACTGCAACTTATTGATGATCTTGGGCAGCGGTCAGGTGGTGAGAACTACTTCGCTTCTGGCATAGTCTCCATGACAGTAGAAACGAATGCTTTCGGCCACGCGTTTCTCGATCAGCTGCAGAAGAAAGTGAACTATGGAGTTGGGCTGATACCGTATAACAAAGGACCAGCCAGCTGGAGCGCTGGCTTTGCTGTGGAGATCGCTAAGAAGAGCCCTGCTCATTATGACGAAGCGTGGCAGTTCGTGGAGTATCTACTGAGCGAAGAGGTCATGACGGAATGGGTAAAGAAGACTGGTGAACTAGGTGCCAGAATGGATGTGGCCGCCAAAGTCTTTGCCAACGATCCGGTGGGCAGAATGGCAGTCGCGCAGATGGCTACCTCCCGTTACGCGCCAAGCATCCTCGACAGCCCGAATTGGTGGGGCATCGTTTGGCCGAAGATCGACGAAGCTTGTCGCTTGGCGAAGCCGGCAAGCCAGGCTCTGACTGAAGCCCAAGAGCAGGTCGAGGCAGAGCTGAGAGCTGCCCGCACCCGCAAATAGGTAATAACCAAACTGTAGGCGAAAGTGAATCAGCCAGTAGTTGTCTAAACAGGGGCCGCGAGTAGGGAGAGGACGCTCCCGAAAGCGGCCCGGTGCCTCCCAGAGTGCGAAAACAGTTGACCGAGCAGATGCTTGGCTTAAACGGCCTGCTTGGCAAGGTGCGCGCGGAACTCGAAAGTACTAACCAGTTCGGTCCACGGAATCCGGAATATCACCTCATGGTCTGACGTGGTCCGTTTCTTAATCGGGTTGGACCACAAGCGTATTGGCTTCATCAATGCTTTGTCCGGCCTCACGGCCCCCCGGAGTAAAGAAGCGGCTTCGCTGCTCACGGACGCCCTGTCAGAAGGGGGGTATCGCACAACCCGGGGGATCTGGCAGCACGAGATTGTGGTGCGAGAGTCGTCGATAAGCGTGGTACAGCAGGCACTCGATAAGGACGACTGACACTTTTCCGTAAGGGGAGGACGACCCTTGAGCAGAGATTCCAGGATCAGTGGCTTCAGGCATGCCCTGGCGCTTGCGATACTACTAGCCCTGACTCTCGTGGTCACGGGAAGCAGTCGCACCCTGGCCCAAGTCTCAAAGGTGTTCGTTGTTCCTCTCAGTCACCTCGACATCGGTTTCACGGCTTCACCGGCCGAGGTGGCTGATCAACACCGCGAGTATACGGAGCGGGCACTGCGGTTTCTTGTCAACGTTCCTTCTATTCGTTGGAATGTCGAATCCGTATGGCAGTTGGAACAGTGGTTAGCTGCACATCCAGCAGAATCCGATTGGTTTCTTCTCAAACATCTTTTGGAACAAGAGCAACTGGGCATTGGGGCCTCATATGCGAACATGCACTCCTCACTCATGACCGGTGAAGAGATGCTGCGCATGTTCTATCCGGCAGCAAGGATAGAAGAGGAGTTTGGAGTTGACCTGGACACGGCTGTCATGAATGATGTGCCCGGGTTTGCCTGGTACATGCCACAGGCGCTAGCATCCAGTGGCGTGCAGTACTTGCTTGCCGGCGTCAATCTGGGCTTTGGCGGGGGTACGTCGATTCCCGTGGCTGAGATGCCGTTCTACTGGGTTGGACCAGATGGCAGCCGCGTTCTCACATGGATCAGTCGCCAGGGGTACCTTGAAGGAATTTTCTACTGGGGACTTGGCAAAGGTAGCTACACCGAGCTGGTGGAGAAGATCAGGGATCTCGAGGAGAGAGGCTATCCGTACGATGCCATTCTCGTAATCGACGGTACGGGCGACAACGCTCCCCCCGACAGTGTGGTGTTACGGGATATCCTTCTTCGCCAATGGCAAAGCTCGAATCGAGAGGTTGAGGTAAAGCTAAGTACGGTAAATGAGTTCTTCCGGTACATTGCGGAGAAATATGGCCCAAATTTCCCTGAATACAGGGGCGACTGGGGACGTACGTGGGAGGTGACCCGGACGGCCGGACCCTGGCAGATGGCTCAGATGCGTTGGGCACAAAGCCAGGTTACCGGGGCAGAAGCACTGGCGCTCCTTGCCAGCCGCTTGGCGGGAGTCCCATATCCAGAACAAGCCTTGCGCGAGGCTTGGAAAAACATCCTGCTTATGGCCGAACACACTGGCGGTCCGGGAACGGGCTGGCCTGACCTAACGACGAAAGCGCAGGTTGAGGCCGAAAATGAAGCCAAGGCTCGCTATGCGCTGGATGCTCGCCGCCTTATCACGGACGTAATGACAACCTCGCTCGTGGCCATCGGAAAGGTGGCGGGGGGAGACGGGCTGCGTAGGCCTGGTCAGGCGGAGATCCTGGTCTACAATCAGCTGTCGTGGTCTCGAAGCGCAGAGGTAACAATCCCGCGAGAAACCTTGCAGAGCGTGTTGCCTGACAGCTCGCCCTCAGGCTCGCCATTGTACCTGCGGGTGGTCGACCTGGCGACGGGAAGCACGCTTGCCAGTTGGAGTGATGAGGCCGGTAACCTCGTTTTTGCGACCGGATTGCTTTCGCCTCTCAGTTTTCACCGTTACGCGGTGGAAGCCGTGGAAATCAACGAGGTATCTGCGGAGACTCCTCCTCAGGCCGATTTTCCGGCTACCCCCGCTCCTGCCTTCGATGCCAGCCTTGGGCTGGAAAGCCCCTGGTACCGTCTCAAGATCTCTCCCGTCAACGGGCAGATTCGTACCATCTTCGATAAGCAGCTGGGGACGGATCTCCGCAACACGAAGAGCAGATACGGTTTCAACCAGCTCGTGGTCGCTCCGCACGCGACGGCGTTTGTAGGCGGCAACCCGGTCGCCATCACGCCCCGGGTCGAGGCGGTAACCCGTGCCGATCGTCCCGGTTCGGTTGGCTTGATAGTCAGGTACGCGCCAGGTACGCCCTGGGTCAGATCCGAGATTCGCCTCTCGCTCACCCAAAAACAGATCGAGATCAGGAACGTCCTCGACCGAGCCGCCATGCGCTACGTACCATACGCACAACATTCGGACCATTACTACTTCGCCTTTCCCTTCGACCTGCAACCAGCCGAGTTGCAGGTATGGTATCTGGGTGCAGCCCGGTTCCAGGACCCTGCAGCTGATGGCCTACCGGGAGCTAATGCTACCAGCATCATCAGCCGGGCCGCCGTTGACCTGCGGGACAGCCGCTTTGGAGTGACCATAGCTCATCGGGAGGCCTTTGCGTTTACCGTAGGTGGAATCTGCGACAACAGTCCGTCCTTTCTACCGCTGGAGGCGACGCTTTTGTCGCATGTGGTGCAGAAGGCGGACGAGGGCCGCACCAAGGACGTCGGGATTGCCTCTTTTGACGTCGAACCGGCTGCTTCCGATCAGCTAGTCTTCTCCTATGCGTTTACTAGCAATGGTGACCAGTTTGATCCAATTGATGCTTACCGGTTCGGCCTCGAGTGGGTCACTCCGGTGGCTGCGGTACTCTTGTCACCGCCAGATTCTTCGTCCCTGCCCAGCACCTTGAATATTCGGCCCAAATCAGGTATTGCTGACAGTCTGGTGAGTGTCGATAGGCCTAATGTCGTCGTCTCTGCTTTCAAACAAGCAGAATTCGGAGATCGTAACGATATCATACTGCGACTGCAGGAGATCGCGGGTGAGCCGACGACGGTTTCTGTGCAAACCACCATCCCCATCATTGCTGCTTACCGTGCCAATGCAGTGGAGAGCCCAACAGAAGAATTGTCACCCATTCATCCTTTGCAAGTCTCCATAAAACCGTACGAGACCGTCACAATCCGGCTTATCCCTGACGCAGTTTTACAGCACCAGAATGAGAAGAACATTCAACCTCGGTGACGAGAAAGGAGTGCAGTCAAGGAGACGAGGAAAACACGCAGGCGGGGTCCTGCCGCGACCCTCTGTTCACGGAGGGTTTGACAACAGCGTGGGTATCGTTCCCGTCTGACCGGTCTGACCGGTCCGGCCGGTTCGGCCCGTCCGGCTGGCCTTCGCGGCTTTGGGAGGCTGGTCGACCTGCCCAGTCCGGCCTGACCGGCGGCAGTGACAAGGAGGGGCCTCATGGCGGTACAGCAAGCGCCAAACCGTATCCGCACAATCTTTGTCGTTCCCTTGAGCCACCTGGACATC
>JBLNBY010000231.1:0-4102 GCA_050260295.1 Bacteroidota bacterium | reverse complement strand
TCGCTCTGACCTTGATCCTGTTTGCCGGCGGTCTCGATACCGAATGGTCATATGTCCGCCCGTGTTTACGCCCCGCGATCGCCCTGTCGACACTGGGCGTGCTCCTCACGGCCGTGGCCGTGGGCCTGTTTGCCTGGCTGGCGCTGGACCTCTCGTTGGTGGAGGGGTTGCTCCTTGGCTCGGTCATATCGTCTACGGACGCGGCGGCAGTCTTCAGTGTCTTGCGGGCGCGCCGGGCGGCATTGCGAGGGCGGCTCACTCCCTTACTCGAGCTCGAGTCGGGAACGAACGACCCCATGGCTATATTCCTCACGGTGGGGTTCGTTCAGCTTTTAACTCGACCGGAGGCCAGCCCGATCGACCTGATCCCACTCTTCTTACTGCAGATGGCTGTGGGTGGCCTGGCCGGATACGGGCTGGGACGGCTGGGCGTCATACTCCTCAACCGCATCAAGTTCGACAACGAGGGGCTCTACCCTGTCCTAACCTTGGGCATAGTGGTGTTCATTTACGGTGCGACCGCCACCCTGGGGGAAAGCGGGTTTCTCGCCGTCTATGTCGCCGGTATGGTCATTGGCAACTCGGAAGTGCTCCACAAGCGGAATCTCAAGCGTTTCTACGATTCTCTGGCTTGGCTCATGCAGATTCTCATGTTTCTCACGCTGGGACTTTTGGCTTTCCCGTCGCAGGTGATGGCCATTGCCGGTCGGGGGCTGCTGCTGGCAGGCTTTTTGATGCTGGTGGCCCGCCCCCTCGCTGTCTTCACCATCCTCAGTGCCTTTCGCATGAGCCTGCCGGAGAGACTGCTGGTGTCCTGGGTGGGACTGCGGGGGGCGGTACCGATCGTGCTGGCTACCCTGCCGCTCTTGGCGGGAGTCGAGCGGGCCCACTTCATATTCAATGTGGTTTTCTTCGTGGTGCTTACTTCCACCCTGTTGCAGGGGACTTCCGTGCCGTTCGTGGCCCAGCGGTTGGGGGTGGCGGCCGAAGAGGCGAGGCGACGCCGGCATCCGCTCGAGTTGGTACCGGTTGAAAATAACACGACTGAACTGTGTGAGTACTCGGTCCCTCCGAACTCACCTGCGATCGGGCTGGCCCTCCAGGAGCTGGGTCTTCCCGAGTCGACGCTGGTGGTGCTGATTCACCGCAACAACGCGTATTTGATACCGACCGGCAAGACCCGCGTCGAGCCAGGGGATACGCTGCTCGTCCTGGGGGACAGGGAAAGGTTGGCGACGGTGCGGGAGAAGTTGGAGCAATGAGACTGCGAATGACCGCACAGGGTGAATAACCATAGTGGTGGGCGGAGGATGCGCTGCTGCCCGCTTCCCTCTCTGTAACCGAGATGAAAAAACAAATACAGTAATGATTACGCTTGGCGATAGGCAATTGCCGGTACGCGACAGTAACTGTTTGACCTATTGCCACATCTTGACGTATATCCCCGGGCCATCTAAACTGATCGATATGATGAGAGCGAAGTAGTGGAGGGTCGAGCGAGATGATCCAGTGGCCGAAGCAGAATGACGTTTTGGGAACCGTCAACCGCGGTAACCCGGCGGAATCGGGCCTGTGCACGTTGTGCCGTGCAGACTGCCAGGGCAGGTGTGAAACATGGACGTCAAGCATGGTGGGACGCAAGCTGCTTTATCCCCGGGATTTCGGTACTGTCACAGCTGGTAGCGCGAATACCACCCATATTGGTATTTCTTATAACTCCCTGAGAATTCAAGGATACAACTATGGGGCCTACGGTCTCCCCAAGGGGTTGTCAAGCAGTGCCGACGACTGCATCTTCCCCAACGTCAATTTGGAGACGGAGTTTGGCAGTGAAGTTAAGACCAAAGTCAGAGTGCCGATCATGACCGGCGCGCTGGGCTCGACCTTCATTGCGGCTAAGTATTGGAATTCGTTTGCCATCGGTGCTGCTCTGGTAGGTATCCCGATCGTGGTAGGTGAGAACGTCGTCGGCATCGACAAACAGGCTGTCATCGAAAACGGCCGGATCGTCAAAGCTCCGGAGCTGGATCGGCGCATCCAGACTTATTTGAAGTACTATGAAGGATACGGTGCGATCATTGTTCAGATGAACGTCGAGGACACCCGCAACGGTGTTGCTGAATACGTTATCGACAAGTATGGCGATCAGGTGATCCTGGAACTGAAGTGGGGACAGGGCGCCAAAGATATTGGCGGAGAGATCCAGGTCAAGGATCTCGATTACGCAATCTTCCTGAAGAACCGGGGCTACGTGGTCGATCCCGATCCGACCATACCCGAGGTCCAGGAAGCGTTCAAGGCTGGTGCGATCAAGTCTTTTGCCCGTCACAGCCGTCTCGGCTACACTGACCTCTCCAACTTCGAACAGGTTCGGGAGAACTTCCTGAACGCCATCAAGTACCTCCGGGGACTGGGCTTCCAGCGGATTACGCTGAAAACCGGTTCCTATGGCATGGAAGCTCTGGCTATGGCCATCAGACTCGCAACCGAGGCCAAGCTCGACCTGCTGACCGTGGATGGTTCGGGCGGTGGCACCGGCATGAGCCCGTGGAACATGATGGAAACCTGGGGCGTGCCGTCCATCCTGCTCCATTCCAAGGCATACGAGTATGCAACCCTGCTTGCTTCCCGGGGCCATAAGGTCGTCGATATGGCCTTTGCCGGCGGCCTGGCCAGGGAAGACCACATCTTCAAGGCTCTGGCCCTGGGGGCTCCTTACACTAAGCTCGTCTGCATGGGCCGGGCGCTGATGATCCCCGCCTTCGTGGGGTCCAACATCGAAGGCGTGCTCCGTCCCGAACGGCGCGAAGAGGTCAACGGCAACTGGGACAGCCTGCCCAAGCCGGTCTCCGAACTGGGTACGAAGGCCGAGGAGATCTTTGCCGGCTATTATGATGTTCAGAAGAAAATCGGCGCGGAAGAGATGAAGAACATCCCTTACGGTGCCATCGCCTTCTGGACGCTGGCGGACAAGCTGGCTGCCGGACTGCAGCAGCTCCTCGCCGGAGCGCGGAAGTTCTCCGTCACCCAGATCAGCCGGAACGACATCACCTCCGGTAACCGGGAGACCGAAAGGGAGACGGGCATCCCGTTCATCACCGACGTCCAGGACGAGGTGGCCAGGCGGATCCTGGTCGGCTGATCCGGCCCGGCTGGCAGCTGCTCGATCACTCGAGGGTGGGTCCAATGTGGATCCACCCTCTTTCTCATTCCATATTCCATGTATCAAATTTGAACCGATCTCGTTGTGTCCGGGGGCTCAACCAGACGTTCTCAAGCTCAAGAATTCCGTTCAACGATCGCTCAGGGACTTGAGAGCTTCGGCGTACGGCGGGTACAGGATGGCGTGTTCGGTGACCAGGGCGGAAACGAGTTCGGCAGGGGTGACGTCGAACGCTGGATTCCAGACGTCGACGTCCACGGGAGCAATCCGGTGCTCGCCGATGGTCGTCACCTCTTCCGGTGAACGTTCTTCGATGGGGATCGCTTCTCCGCGCGGCAGCTTCATGTCGATGGATGACGTCGGGGCGGCAACGTAGAACGGAATGCCATGGTGACGGGCAAGCACTGCCACGGTATAAGTGCCGATCTTGTTGGCTACGTCGCCGTTGGCAGTGACCCGGTCCGTTCCCACTAGGCAGAGGTCCACCTTGCCCTTGGCCATGAGTGCTCCCGCCATGTTGTCACAGATGAGAGTGACGGGGACACCCGTCCGCTGCAGCTCCCAGGCGGTGAGGCGGGCCCCTTGCAGGACCGGCCGGGTCTCATCGGCGTAGACGTGGATCGGTAATCCGGCCGCATGGGCCATGTAGATGACGGCGAGAGCCGTGCCCCAGCCTGCCGTAGCCAGACCACCGGCATTGCAATGGGTCAGGATTCCGATCTCCCGCCCGGTCGCATCTGCTGCGTCCGCTTCCGGTCGCCCTGTCGCCTGGCTGGACGTGGCTCGCGGGACGGCTCGTTCTGCCGCAGCTCGCCGGATCAGCTCCAACCCGTGACGGCCGATGGCCGAGCAGACTGCATTGTCTTCCTCGAGCAAGGCGGTGGCCGTACGGTGGGCGACCTGTATGAGTTCACGGGCGTCAAGGCCGGCGGTAAGACC
>JBLNBY010000230.1:0-8370 GCA_050260295.1 Bacteroidota bacterium | reverse complement strand
CTGGGCGCCGCCGCCTGGTTGCCGGGCTTCATCGGGCCGTTCCCTCCGCCGCTCATGATGAGTCCGCGCATTATTCACTTGGACATTCCGATGATAGCACACAGGAACGGGGGTGTCAATTATGCCCCGGTTCGAGCCCGTTGCGAAATCCGGGCCAGTAGCGGGTTTCGCTGCTGCTCGGGGTAGGGCCTGGCTTCCCAAGCTCCTTCATTCTAAACCTCCAGCTATCGCGCTTGAATCCGGGGGTAAGCCGAAATCTGCTTGCCCGGCCAACTCCTTATTCAAAGGGCAGAGCCGATTTCGCGACGTCCTCGGTTCAGCTCCCCCCCGCAGCCGCCGCCTCCCGGACCGATGCACCGGTGCTGGCCCCGGGGGGGAGCGAACGTGGCCCGGCAAGACCTTCAGCGTGGAATGCCGTGACCACAAGGGTGGTGGTCAACCAGAAGAGCCCGCCGACCTCCAGGCCCCAGACCGGGATGTCCACCTGCTGGTGAATCAGAACTCCGACAAAAGCCGCGAAGAGCCCCTGGTAAAGAGGCTTCCCCGTTCGGGCCAGCTTCCAGGCGCAGTAAAGCACCCGGCCCAGAATCGCGACGAACACCGCAGCGCCTACGACGCCGAACTCCGCCAAGACCTGCTGGAAGAGGTTGTGGGCATAAGCGGCAACCGGATACGGGTCCCCCGGCGGCGCGTAACGGGCTGAGACGTGCATGAACACCCCGGCGCCGACGCCGAAGACCGGATGGTCCTTGAACATGGCCAGAGCGCCCTTCCAGATGTACAGGCGCCCGCCGCTGGCCGATAGTTGGAAGGCGGAGATGAACCGGTCCCTCAGCGGAGCGGCGGCGGCAACCACCGCGGCGATCGCGGCCATCGCCACGAGCACCCAGCGGCGGACGCCCTGATTGAGCAAACCGAAGATGACCAGCCCCCCCAGGAAGCCGAACCACGCGCCCCGGGAGAAGGTCACGGCGAGGGCCGCCACTGCCAGGGAGAAGTAGGCAACCAGGGCTGGTCTCCGCCACTTGAACTTCAATGTCCCGAGGTAACCGAGGGAGGTCCATCCCGCAAGTATCACCAGCGTGCCAAGGCCGTTGCAGCCGACGAAAGGCGCTGCCGCACGGTCCAAATGGCGGCCGAAGTAGCTCCACAGAGCATAGGCATAGCTGAGCACGCTCCCGAGGACCAGGGCAGGCAGCAACCGCCTGTTCACGAACTCCCATTCACCGGCCAACCAGGTTGCGCCAAAGACGAACCCGACCGTTACGAGGGCAAAGCCCAAGGTCAAGAGGCTCGCCACCCTCGGGACGGGCGAAACGACGGCGCTTGCGACCATGACAGCGATCAGCACGACGAACAGCCAATGGAACGGGTCCCAGGCCCGCAGCTTGAAGCGCAGGCGGGGCAGAGACGCCAGAAGCCCAACCAGCGTCAGAAGCAGTCCTACTGAGGTATTCCCCAGTGCCGCCCCGAAGCAGGTTACAACCAGACCGATGCGGTTGAGCAGGTTCGAATGCTTCATGCCCCCGCAGCCTCCCTTTAGGTAACCCGCGCCTTAGGCCCGCCGAGTGAAACGCCCCAGCGTCTCACGCCCGACAGTCCACATGGCGAGAGCCTCCGGAACACGCAGAGCCGTCACCAGCCCAGCGTAGACCACGACGCCCACTCCGACAGCCATCGACAACCTGAGAGCCTGAACGACGGTGCCTGCCCCAGCGACGTGGACCACGAGCCACCCATGCCACAGCCAAACGACTCCTCCCATTACCAGCGAAGCCACGAGAACACGCCAGAAGGAGGATAGTATCGAGCGGCCTCCGATTCCAGTCACCGCCCCGCCTGCCGCACGCACGACCCGCCGCTTCAACGTCCAGACCATCATGCCCGCGTTCGCGAGGAGGGCGAGCGAGGTTGCAGGGCGAGTCCGCCCTGCTTCAAGGTGCCGACCAGCGCCAGGTCAAGGATCACATTGATGGCAACAGCAATCACGGCCGTAACGGTTGGTGCCGTCGTGTCCTGGAAGGCAAAGAATGCCCTGCTCAGCATGTCACGCAAAGCCATACCTGCGGTAGCAGGAGCGAAATAGAGCAACGCCCAAGCCGTCGCCGCAGTGGCACGGGAGTCGAAGGCGCCTCGCTCGAAAGCCAAACGCACGAACGGGGCGCTGAGCACCGCCATGCCGACGGTGACCGGCACCAGCAGCAGATTGATAAGCCGCACCGACTCACCGAGCGAGGCAGTATACCGGTCCCATTCCCCGTTGGCAGAGTAGCGGGCCAGGGTGGGGTAGATGACCGTGACGATGGCCGAACCCAGGATGTTGGGGACCAGGACCATGAGCCTATTGGCGTAGTTCAAGGCGGCCACGCTGCCCTCGAACAGGCCCGATGCCAGAATTCGGTCCACCACGAGTCCGATCTGGGCGACGCTGCTGGCGATCAGAATTGGTCCGGCGAGCTGCCAGATGCGCCGCAACCCCGGGTCGCGCCATTCTAGCGTGGGACGCCAGTGGAACCCCGAGCGCCGCAGGGCCGGCCACTGCCAAGCCACCTGGGCGCCCACGGCCAGTACCGTACCCGCGGCCACGCTGCTAATGCCGAAGCGCGGGCCCAACCCCAGGATGGCCGAGATGATGATGAAGTTGAAGCCCACCCCGACGCCAGCTGGGACCGTGAAATTGCCCTCCGACTGAAGAAGACCGCTGACCAAGCCGGACAAGGCCTCGAAGATCACCATAGGGAACATGACCCGGCTTAGCCAGACGGTGAGGTCGTAGACCGGCCCGTGAAAGCCCGGCGCCACCAACCTCGCCAAGGGGACCGCGAAGACCTCGCCTAGGGCCACGAAGGCGAACCCCAGCACGATAGTGGCGTTGATGACCGAATTGGCCATGGCGAAGGCCGCACCCGTGCCCTGGTCCCGGCGCACCTGCGCATAGACGGGAATAAATGTCGTCCCGAGAGCCATCCCGACGGAGGAAAAGATCAGCCCGGGGATGGTCTGGGCGACAAGGTAGGCGTCGGTGGCATGCGTGGCCCCGAAGACAGCGGCCAGCGAAGCCTCCCGGAAGAAGCCGAGAGACTTGCTGACCACGGTCAGTACAGCTACAATGGTCGCCGCCTTGACCAACCGGTCCCGCACGGTCACCGCCCTACCCCCACTGCTACCACTACTTCTAGCGTCGATGGGTGCGGGCCACGTCCAGGACCGCCTCGATCACATCAGCGATGTCCTGGTCGGACAGGCCAGGATGGAGCGGCAGGCTGAGCATCCTCAGGAAGTTGGTGTAGGCCACCGGATAGTCGTCGGGACGGAACCCGTACTTGTCGCGGTAGTACGGATGGAGGTGAACCGGGATGAAGTGGACGCTGGTCCCGATGTTACGCGCCTTGAGTTCCTCAATGAACTGGTCCCGGCCGATGCGCAAGGTTCCCGGCCGAAGGCGCAGCACGTACAGATGCCAGGCTGGATCCACCTCCGGGCGCGCCGTCGGCACCTCGAAGAAGGGCTCCGCCCCAAAAGCGCTACTGTAACGTTGCACGACCTCTCGCCGACGCTCCTGGAAGCGAGAGAGTTTCCTGATCTGCTGCAGCCCGATGGAGGCCTGCATGTCGGTCATGTTGTACTTGAAGCCCGGGAAAACCACTTCGTAGTACCAGGAACCGCCTTTGTCGTACCGCTTCCAGGCATCCTTGCTCATCCCGTGCAGGCTGAGAATGCGCGCCCGGTCGATCAGCTCGGGGTCCCCGGTTAACGCTCCACCCTCGGCCGTCGTCAGGTTCTTGGTGGCGTAAAAGCTGAAAGCCGTGAGGTCGCCGATGGTTCCGACGGTCCGTCCCCGGTAGCTAGCCGGCAGTGAATGTGCGGCGTCTTCCAGCACTTTGAGCCCGTGCGCCCGGGCCGATTCCATCAGTGGGTCCATGTCGCAGGGGTGCCCGGCGTAGTGCACCGGCAAAAGGCACTTGGTACGGCCAGTGATGGCGAACTCCACCTTCCCCGGGGAGATACATAGCGTATCGGGCTCGACGTCCACCAGGACCGGCTTGGCCCCCACATGTTCGATCACATTGACGCTGGCGCAGAAGGTCATCGGTGTCGTGATGACCTCATCGCCCGGCTGGACGCCAAGCGCCAATAGGGCGACGTGCAGGCCTGCCGTGCACGAGTTCAGAGCCAGGGCCGCCGGAGCGCCCACAAGGTCGGCGAACTCCTGTTCAAAGCGTCTCGTCTTCGGGCCGGTCGTAATCCACTGCGACGAAAGAGTGTCCAACACCTCGGCCCGTTCTTCGTCGCCGATGGCCGGCGGAGAGAAATTGAGGAAACTATCGCGCATGTCGCTACTCCCCCCAGAATGCCAAAGATGCGAGTGTCTTCAGGATGATCAGGGTATCGCTCCAAACAGACGCCCGGGCCGCGTACTGAAGGTTGATGGCAATTTTCTCGGGCATGACTTCCTCAATGTAGACTCGTTCGGGATCGGCGGTCGCAGCCAGAATCTCGCTCTCGTTCCGGTAGCGAATCGAGGCCGGGTCGGTGATACCGGGCACCAGTTGGAGCACCTGGCGCTGCTCCGGCGTGTACAAGGCGGCGTACTTGGGAACTTCCGGACGGGGCCCCACGAAGGTCATCTCGCCAACGAGCACGTTGAGCAACTGGGGCAGTTCATCGAGCTTGATCTTGCGGAGCCACCCTCCGACCCTGGTGATCCGCGGATCGTCACCGACCGTAAGCTGGCCGCCCCTTTGCTCAGCGCCGACTGCCATCGTTCGGAATTTCCAGATGCGAAATGGCCGTCCGTTGCGGCCGACCCGTTCCTGGCGGAAGAAGACCGGGCCGCCGTCTTCCGCCTTGATCGCCAGCGCGACCCCCGCCAGGAACGGCGACAAGATCAACAGCCCAAAGCTCGCCCAAAACAGGTCGAAGATCCGCTTGGCGGCGGTCATCGGGCTTCCCCCCGGGCCGACACGCCCAACTGCTGGAGCCATTGCTCCACAACCATCCTCCAACTTAGCTTCGTTTCAACGTAGGCCCGGCCGTTACTGCCCAGTTCGGCCGCGAGGCCCGGCGAGCGCAGGAGCCTGAGCAGTGTGTCAGCCAGCGCGGCAGCGTCTTCCGGCGCCACGGTCAGCCCGGCCTGTGCCCCCTTGATCAGCCGGACCGCCTCGCCGGCTCCGCTGTAGACCACCGGTTTACCTGCCGCCATGATGGGGAAAAGCTTCGAGGGGCGGGCCCCCTCAAACAGGGGCAGATTCTTCAGGCTGGCGAATCCGGCGTAGGCCACCGAATACAACCGGGCGACGTACTCCGGGGGCTGGGGCGCCAGGAATCTCACGTTCTGGAGACCCAGTTCGGCCGTACGCCTGACGAGCCGCTCCTTTTCGGAACCGTCACCGATGAAGAGCAACAAAGCCTCCGGAGCCTCGACCTGCAGGCGCGTCATCGCCTCCAAGGCCACCTCGAGACCTTGCGCATAGCCCAGCGTTCCTGCGTAGACGATTAGCTTCTGGCCGGCCAAGCCCAGTTCCCGCTCGATCGCGGCGTCGGCCGGAGCAGGTTTGAACGTTTCCGTGTCCACGCCGTTGGGCAGGAACAGCACCTTGGCCGCCGGCACGCCCTTTTTCCCGGTCAGCATCTCCCGGATGCCCTCGGTAACCGCGTTCACGTAGTCACAGTGGCGGTACGTCCAGCGCTCGAGGGCGTCGGCCAGCCTCAGGGCAAGCCCTTCCCGCATCAAGCCGAGTTCCCTCACCGAGTCGGGCCAGAGGTCCGCCACGTTGAAGATCACCGGCGCCCGCCAGATACTCGCCGCCAGAGCCCCCGGCACGCTGAGAAAGAGAGGAGGCGACTCGACGAACACGTAGTCTGGCCGCCGCGCCCTCAGGAGCCCCCAAAAGCAGGTCGCTGTGAACGAAAGGTAGTTCACGATCCGCTTTAGACCGGCGCCGACTGAGGCATAAAGCCAGACGCGATGCACGATTGCGCCGTCCCGGGTCTCCCTCCAGTAGAACCGCCTCCGGTACTCCGGAAGAATCCGGCCCGTGGGATGGTTCGGCAGCGCTGTGACCACCTCAACCTCGTGGCCGAGCCGCACCAGTTCTCGCGTCAGCGCGCCCAGGCGGACCTGAGGTGCACCAATCTCAGGCGGAAAGTACTGAGTCAGAATCAGAAACCGCACGGTTTCTCTCCCCTCAGATCTGCAAGGATGGCCAGTGCAGCCCGGCCATCGCCGTAGGGCTGCGCTTCGTTGCCCTTTCGGCCGATTGCGGCGCGTACCGCCCTGGCCACCGCCACGCTTGTGTCGGGAGGAGCCAGAACGTTCCAGCCGAGCGATACCAGCTCCGTCCACTCGGTTTCCGAACGAAGAGTGACGCAGGGCACACGGTAGAAGAAGGCTTCCTTCTGAACTCCGCCGGAATCCGTGGCAACCACTGCGGCGTTCTTTTCGAGTTGAATCATGTCGAGGTAGCCCAGAGGCTCGACCAGACGGAGTCCCTCGGAGCCGACGTCCAGCAGTCCGGCTTCCGCAGCAGCCCGTCGGGTCCGCGGATGAAGCGGCAATATCACCGGCAAATCGCGGGCCACCTCGGCCAATCCCTGAAAGATGGCCGTCAGCTGCGAGAGATCATCGGTATTCTCGGCCCGGTGGACGGTGGCCAACACATAACCACCCGGACTCACAGCCAGTCGCTGAAGAACCGTGCTCTCTCGCCCTGCTTTCTCGCCAAAGCGGAGAGCCGCATCGAACATGATATCCCCGACCAGCCTGATGCGTTCGTCGGGTATGCCTTCTTTCTCCAGATTAGACACGGCCGCCTGAGTGGGTGCATAAAGGCGATCTGAGGCGTGGTCGCTCAACACGCGGTTGATCTCCTCCGGCATGCGGCGGTTGAACGATCTCAGGCCAGCCTCAACGTGCGCCACCGGTAGGTGAAGCTTTACGGCAGCAAGCGCCCCCGCAAGGGTGGAGTTGGTGTCCCCGTACACCAAGACCCAATCCGGCCGAACCTCAAGCAGAACCTGTTCTATCGCCTCCAACATGCGGCCGGTCTGAGCCCCGTGGCTTCCGGACCCTATGCCCAAGTGGTAGTGGGGCCGGGGTATGTCGAGTTCATCAAAGAAGATGTCGGACATGTCTCGGTCATAATGCTGGCCGGTGTGGACCAGCAACTCCTCGACTCCTGGTAGGGATCGCAACGTCCAAGACAAAGCTGCTGCCTTTATGAACTGGGGACGCGCTCCCAGCACTGTGACAATCCGCACCCCATCACCCCCCGTCGCGAGTGGGCCCGGTTTCGGAGCCGGCGCTCAACAATTGTCGTAGAGCTTCCGCT
Source organism: Bacteroidota bacterium (assembly GCA_050260295.1). GTDB lineage: Bacteria > Bacillota > Limnochordia > Limnochordales > DUMU01 > DUMU01. The sequence continues at coordinate 1,039 of JBLNBY010000230.1, read as the reverse complement.
TCAAGGTTCATGCGGTGATCCCAGGAATAGAAATGTGCCTTGGCATATTCCTGGGCTCGAGTGCCAAGCGCCATCCTTGCGGCGGGATCCTTCAACAGTTCGACGATCCCCTCTGTCGCATCTGCTCCCCAGTCCTCAGGAAACGCCCGCCCGTTGACGCCGTCATGCACGACGGTCAACGTATCACCAGCCGCGGTGACGACCACACATTTGCCTGCGCTCATCGCTTCGAGCAATGGGTTGCCTACGTTCGAGACCTCATTGGTTGAGCAGAAGATATCCGCGGCAGCGTAGAATTCGGGTAGGCGTTCTCGAGGCACAAATCCGACGAAATGCACGTGCTCGGCGACCCCGAGGTCCCTCGCCAACGCTTCGAGGTTTGGCCTTTCGCTCCCATCGCCGACAATGACGTGGTGTACGTCGGGCACCTGTCGGAGGATAGTCGGCATGGAGGAAATGACCCGGTCCACTCTCTTCCACCTGACCAATCGGCAGACGCTAAGGAGTATCTTTGCGTCATCCGACAACCCCAGCGCCTTTCGGAGGTCCCCAGCGCTGGGAGGCGCGACAAACTGGTCATAGTCCACGCCATTTCTCCAGTGGCGGACCTTCCGATCAGGAACACCGAAGTACTTGGCCACCCTGTCAATGGACGTTCCATCGTCAGTCAATACCAGGAGATCGACCGGGAGAATGAAACCAAGGACATCATAGAACCGAACCAATAAGGAAAGCGGCTTCCCGATCTTGTCTGCCAGGAACGTCCCGTAGGCCCTGTAGATGCACTTGGCAGAAAGAAGCCGGCTCAACAGGAACGCAGACGGAATGGCGTAGCTGGTATGTCCGTATATGAATTCCGGCTTGAGGCGAAAGCACAAGGGCGCTGTACGGATCAGGGCCGCCACCTGAAAAACGAACCAATACAGATAAGTGACAAGCCCGAGCAGGAGACGGTTACGTGGCTTCATTCCCAAGATTCGGGGCAGTCGGAAGTAATGTACCTTGATGCCGTCATAGACTGTATCACCCCATGAGTCAC
>JBLNBY010000229.1:0-5428 GCA_050260295.1 Bacteroidota bacterium | reverse complement strand
CGTTCGTTCTCCCCGACCTCCGGCAAGAGCCGGGCCACCGTGGCGGCTGCTTTCTGCGCTAGTTGGCGGGCCATATCCCTGGCGGTCTGGGCCGCTTCCAGAGCTTCCTCGGCCCGGGCCTGGCGCTGCCGCTGACGGGCCTCACCTACCAGCTCATCCAACTCCAGCAGGGCCCGGCGCAGAGCCTCATCCACCTGGCGGCGGGCCTGCTCCTGGAGCTCCCGCCGCAGGGCGGCCACGCGCCTCAATTCCTCCTCATGCCGGGCGCGCATCCCGGTCAACTCGTTACGCAGTCGCTCGACCTCCCGCCTTTCGTCCGTCGCTTGCCGTCGCTCGGCTTCGAGAGCGGAGACTACATCCTCGAGGCGCAGCCCGGTCTCACCCACCAGTGCTTCCGCGCGGGAAACGACATTTGCCGGTATGCCCAGGCGCCGGGCTATTGCCAGCGCCATGCTCCGGCCAGGAATGCCGATAACCAGCTGGTAGGTGGGCTGCAGGGTACCCAGGTCGAAACTGACCGAAGCGTTCTCTACCTGGGGGTGCTCGTAAGCAAACAGCTTGAGAGCACTCAGGTGCGTAGTAGCGAGGATGCGGGAGCCCTGGGCCAGCAGCCGTTCCAGAATAGCCTGGGCCAGCGTCGAGCCCTCCACGGGGTCGGTTCCTGCCCCCAACTCGTCAAGTATCACAAGCGTGCCTTCGTCGGCCTCCGCCAGGATCTCCCGAATGACCCGCAGGTGCCCGGAGAAGGTGGACAGGCTCTGTTCGATGGACTGTTCATCGCCGATATCGGCAAAAACTTTGGCAAAAACGGAGAGTTCGGCCCTCTTGGCCGGGACGAAGAGCCCGGCCTGGGCCATGAGAACAGCAAGACCCCCGGTCTTGACGCTCACTGTCTTACCACCGGTATTCGGACCGGTGATCACCAGCGCCTGGAACTCACGTCCAACCCGCAGATCGACGGGCACCACCTCGCCCCGCAACAGCGGATGGCGGACCGCCTGCAGCTCGATGACCCCGCCGTCCACCAACTGTGGGCGTACGGCATGGGTGTCGGCGGCCAGGCGTGCCTTTGCTTCCACCAGGTCCAGGTGGGAGAGCGCCCTCAGTCCCGAATCCAACCGGTTCGCGTATGAACCCACAAGGGATGTCAACTCCCGCAGTATCCGATCTTCCTCTTCCCGTACCTGCGACTCGAGCTCCCGTACCCGGTTGTTGATCTCGACTACCGCCAACGGCTCGATGAAAAGAGTTGCACCGCTCCCTGACTGGTCGTGAACGATCCCGGGGACGTCGGCCCGATGTTCAGACTTGACCGGCAGCACGAACCTCCCGTTTCGGAGCGTCACGATCGGCTCCTGCAAGAAGCGTCCGGCGCTGCGGACCAGATTCTCGAGATGGTCCCGGGCTCGATTCTGCTCATGTCGCACCTGCCGCCGCAGGGCGCTCAGCTTGGGCGAAGCGGAGTCCCGGATGCCGATCTGCTCATCCACACACCGGGCGATCTCACTCTCAAGACCGCTCATGTCGGTCAACTCCACGGCCCATTCCGACAGATGCGGAGCAGTTTCGGTTCGCTCCTGCAGAAACTGGCGGCAGCGGCGGACCGCCCGGCCGAAATCGGCCACCTGCAGCAATTCACCCGGTTCGAGAATACCGCCGGCACGCGCCCGGGTGACCAGCGAAGACACGTCCGTTGCCCCACCCAGGGGCAGACTCTCGCCCCGGTCCAACCAGGCCAGCGCCTCAGCCGTCTCTTCCAGCGCCCGCTCCACCTCCCAGTTGTCAGTGGAAGGTATCAACGACTGCGCACGCGCTTTGCCACCGCTCCAACTCGTGCGCTGGGCCACCAGCTCCTGAACCTTCGGCCACTCGAGAACACGGAGAGTTTGCTCGTTCACGAAACGATTGCAGCCCCCTCAAGGCAGGAGTCGACCACCGACAGTCTAATTCTACACCGACGCCAAAACCCGGATGGTCACACCCGGGTGGTCGAAAACTGATCAGCGTAACTTATACCAGCAGGCCTGGCCGGAGAAGGCAGGAGATGTCGATGCCAGGAGACAGCGGAAATCAACAGCAGCAAACCCTCGGATCCAATCACGCCCCCCCTCCGGTCGCTCGTGTCCGTGTCGACTTGATGGGGGAGTCACTGGTCATTCGCGGCAACACATCCGAAGAATATATACGTGAGTTGGCCGCCGAGCTCAACCGGCGCATCCAGACGACCAGCACAAGTCACAGTGGCGAGTCGAGAATGAGGGTGCTCCTCCTGGTGGCCCTAAACCTCATGGACGAGTTGCGGCAGGTCCGCACTGAACGAGCCCAGCTCCAGCGGCTTCTCGAAGAAGCAGTACGCTCATCCGCAGCTCACGACCACAACCCTGGCAACGGAAAATGAAAGCGGGAGGCCGGCACCACCCACTGCGATACGTCCGTCGGCCGAACGTGCCTTGCGACCTCCCGCAGCAAGGCTCTAACGCCCCCGAACCGAGACCCCCAGGTTGGCCAGCACTCCCGTCATCCGGTCGAGGGTAGCCTCCACCTCGTCCTCCCGCAAAGTACCCGCGTCGGCCCGGAATTCCAGCGCGTACGCGAGGCTCCGCATACCGGCTGGCACCTGCTTTCCTTCGTACACATCGAATAGCCGCATGTTCCGCAAGAGCCCACCACCGGCTTCCCGAAGTCTCCTCTCGACTTCGGCGGCCGGCACGTCCCTGGGAACCAGAAGCGCTAGATCGCGATATACTGCCGGATACTCAGGCAGCGGGCGGTGCCTGGGGACGGCTCCCGTCAATTCCACCAGCTTCTCGAGGTCGAGTTCGGCCACCACCGCCCGTCCGGGCAGGTCGTAAGCGCCAATGACCTCTGGGTGCAGCTCACCCAGATAGCCCAACTGCGTTCCGCCGCCCGCCCGCAGGACGGCGATGCGACCCGGATGCAGGAAGGTGAGCTCGTGCAGGCCTTCCCCCTCACTCTCTTGCCGGAACTCCACCGGAACCAAGAGGCGATCAAACACCTGCTCCAGCATACCCTTCAGGTCATATACGTCCGCCGCAGGTAGCCGGCGGGTCCAATCGATCGCACCCGTAGCCTGGTCTGCCGGGCCGAGGAGGAGAACCCCCAGACGGAGTGGTTCCGAAGGCTGTTCATGTAGCGGCAGTGCTTGGGGGAGATACACCGCCCCCACTTCAAACACCCAGACCGCCTGCTGGCGGGCAGCATTACGGGCTGCCACCTCTAGCAGGCCCGGGAGAAGTGAAGTTCGCATGATACTGCGTTCTTCACTGAGCGGGTTGAGGACGGGAATGAACTGCCGCCAGGGATGGTCGGCCGCCAGCCGCAACCGGTCGAAGTGGCGGGGGGAGATGAAACTGTAGGTGAGAGCCTCGCTGACCCCCTGGGAAACCAGTGACATACGGATCTTGTCGGCCAGGTCCTGGCGCGGGCTCTGTCTTCCGGATGTCACCGGCCCGCCCGGCGATGTCTCCGGCAACCGGTCGTAACCCCAGAAGCGCACTACTTCTTCCGCCAGGTCGGCCTCGCGGGTCACATCCGGCCGGAAGGTAGGAATAACGGCTCGGTACTCCTCGACTGGCATTTCTGGATCTGTGGTGCCGGCAGTACCGGCAGCCGGTTCAAGCGTAATCTCGAGCCTCTCCAGGAGCTTTTTCATCTCGGTGGCCGGTATCTCGCTTCCCAGCAGGGAGTTGACCTTGCGGGGGCGGAAGCGAACCTTCCAGGGTTCGGCAGGACTGGGATAGTGATCGACCCAGCCGGCCGGGATGGTGGCATTCGCATACTCGGCGAAAAGCTCGAGGGTACGGGCTGCCGCGAAGGCCGGCAGGTTGGGATCTAGGCCCTTCTCGAAGCGGGCGGAGGCCTCCGTCCGCAGTCCCAGCCGGAGCGCACCCCTTCTTACGGTAGCGGCATGGAAGGTGGCAGACTCGAGCAACACGTCCCGGGTGTCAGGGCGAATCTCGGAATTCTCTCCTCCCATGATGCCTGCCAGCGCGATCGCCCGTTCGGGGTCGGCAATGACCAGGATGTCGGGGGCGAGTTCGTGTTCCTCCCCGTCCAGCGTGCGGAACCTCTCGCCCGGCACCGCCCGCCGCACCACGATGGTCTGACGGCGCACCTCCCGCAGGTCGAACGCGTGCAGCGGCTGTCCGGTCTCCAGCATGACGAAGTTGGTGATATCGACCACGTTGTTGATCGGCCGCATGCCCGCCGCCCGCAGCCGCTGAGCCATCCATAACGGCGAGGGGCCGATTTCCACACCTTGCGCCAGGGTGGCAAGATAGCGAGGACAGAGGTCCGGAGCCTGCACGTCGACGTCCAGGGGCAGGTCTCCCACCCTCTTCCCCCGTGCCCTTACTACCGGCAACTCGGGACGAGGCCGCCGCAGCGGACGTCCCAACCAGGCGGCCACCTCGCGGGCAACCCCCAGCATGCTCCAAAGATCCGAACGGTTGGCATAAACCTCGATGTCGATGACACTGTCGTCCAGCCCCAGCACCTCGGCCACCGGCTTGCCCACGGGCGCATCGGGAGGCAGGATCATGATGCCGCTAGCATCGTCCCCCACCGCTAGCTCCACTTCGGAGCAGAGCATACCTTGGGAAACGACCCCCTTGAACTCCACGGCCTGTATTACCCGCTTGGTCCCATCCTTTTCCGGCAGTATCGCCCCCGGCAGGGCCACTGGCACCCGGTCACCCACCTTCATGTTGGTTGCCCCCGTGACCAGTACCAGCCGGCCGCCCAGCCCATGACCGTCCGACCGCCCGATATCCACCTCGGCCACCCGAAGGTGGTCGGAAGCCTGATGCCGTGCCAGTGCTTCGATGCTCCCGACGACCACACCCTGGAACTGGGATTCGGTGCGGCCTACGCCCTCCACCTTGAGACCGATGGCGGTCAGCCCTTCGGCGAGTTCCGCGGGAGACAGATCGATGTCAACATAGTCTTGAAGCCAGCGGTAAGAGACTAGCATGCCGATCCCCTCTCCTCACACTTCACGATCCTTGTCAACTCCCGGCCGGTGGTCTTGTACGCTGTCCCTGCTCAACACTAAAATTGGGCGAGAAAGCGCCGGTCGTTCTCGAAGAGCAGGCGGATGTCGTCCAACCCGTAGCGCAGCATGACAACCCGCTCCACGCCCATTCCGAAGGCGAAACCGGTCACTTCCTCCGGGTCATACCCGGCCATTTCCAGGACATGAGGATGGACCATACCTGCTCCCAGGATCTCGATCCAGCCCTCCCCCTTGCAGACCCGGCACCCGCGCCCGCCGCACATCATGCAGGAGATATCCATCTCGGCGCTGGGCTCGGTAAAGGGGAAGTAACTGGGCCGAAACCGAACCGCCCGTTCCTGGCCAAACAGAGTCCGGGCAAAGGCCGCCAGCGTTCCTTTCAGGTCACTGAAA
>JBLNBY010000228.1:0-2892 GCA_050260295.1 Bacteroidota bacterium | reverse complement strand
AAACAAAGAGCGGCGCCGGGTAGTGTGACGTCGGTACGTTCCACCGGAACGCGTTAAGCATCGCTTCCCAGTAGAGTCTAGCGTCACTGCCATACGTTCCATCTGGGCTCAGCTGCCTCAGTTCGACTTGAAACAAGCCCAACCATACACTCAGATACACCAACAGCACCATGCTCCACAGTGCCCCGTGACGGGCCTGAGAGCCCAGACGTTTGAGGTTGAGAGAGTATAGTATCAAGAGGCCCAATAACGCTAACATCTCTTGTCTGCACTCAAGTCAGCATATAGCTTCACAAGCCGCTTTCGCATCAGAGACCAACTGAATTCACAATCATAGACACTCCTCGCATGGTGCGCAAATGCTCGCTGCGTCTGTGTGTCCCAACGCTCTACTTCCTTCAACGCAGCCTCCAATTGGTCAACGGCTCCATACTGGACGATGAAACCGACTCTGTGTTTGGCCACCGTTCGATCCATCCCGGTACGTTGGGCAACAATGATCGGCTTTCCCATCAGCATCGCTTCAAAAAGCTTGTTCGCGCTGGAATAGCGATGATTGGGAATTGAAGGGTCATATGTGGCAAACAAAACGTCCGCCGCGGCAGTGAACTCCAAGGTCCGGCGGTAGTCCACTTTCCCGTGTATGCGGACGTTGGGGAGGGCTGCCGCCCGAGACACAATGACTGCCTCGTCACCGCCGAAGCCGGCTAGATCGAGCTCCCACTCGGGGTGTCTGCTCATGACATCCAGCATGGTTGTAATACCTCGTTCCATCTGAAGCAGACCCACATAGACTACCTTCAACCTGCCCTCATGACGTGCAGCCTCCGTATCGCCCTTCACTTCTTCTGGACTGTTATAGATGACCTCAAGGCGTCTCGGCCGAGCACCAGCAATCTGCTCCACCCGACTTTCGTCGGCCAAGATCACTGCATCTACAGCTCCGATGACTCTCAAGTCAACGGCCTTGACCAAACGTCTTATGCGATCAGGAACCTTTCGTAACATGTCTGCATAAAAGTCAAAGATGTCGTACACGACAATCTTTCCAAAAAACCACTTCATCGCCAGCGCAGGCAGCACTGTGTCAAAATAACAGGCATGAATGTGACTATACGAGTCATTGTGTTCAACAAGCCACCAAAACAGTCCCAATTGCCAACGAACCAAGTGCGGTGCGTTGGCTAGACCGGAACCGAAATGCGCAGGAATCCTCAGGCGATGGATTGTGGCATAGTCTCGCCTCTCCGTGAGGGGAGCATGGCCGGTCCGGTCCCACCCGACGATAGTCACGTTCCAACCAGCTTGATGAAGAGCACGGGCCGCCTTTTCCACGCGAGGGTCTGGCGCTACAGGATTTGATCTTAGGAAGGTAACGCTCTTAATATTGATTCCTCCAGATTTCGCGTCGAGTACGGCGGGCTTGTTCGTTGACCGCCATCACCAGCGGCGGTTCCGCTTTGACACCTCTGGCAGCTCTGGGCTCAAGAACGACCCACAACGTCTGGAACAGAATTCTGAGATCATTGAAAAGTGAATAGTTACGAATATAGTACAGGTCATACCGCAACTTGTCCTTCACTTGGGTGTCGTAGTTGCCTCTCACCTGCGCCAGCCCGGTCACGCCGGGTTTGACTTTGAACCGGTGGGCGTAGGCCGGAGTCTCCTGGAGGAACTGCGCGACGAACTCGGGGCGCTCGGGCCGGGGGCCGACGAAGCTCATCTCGCCCTTCAGGATGTTGATCACCTGCGGGACCTCGTCGAGGCGGGTGGCCCGGAGGAGGCGCCCGACCGGCGTGATGCGCGGGTCGTCCTCGGTGGCGAGGACCGGCCCGGTGAGCTTTTCGGCGCCGTCGACCATCGTGCGGAACTTGTAGATGAAGAAGCGCTGGCCGTCGCGGCCCACTCTCTCCTGGCGGTAGAGCACCGGGCCGGGCGAGGTCAGCTTGATCGCCAGCGCGACGAAGGGGGTCACGAGGAGGGCCACGGCCGCCAGGAGCGACCCCAGGAGGAGGTCCTCGACCCGCTTGGCGAAGCGCTGGGCCGGGGAGAGCGCCATCGGTTCGAGCCGGAAGAGCAACTGGTCGCCCAGGCGCGTCTTGCGCGCCCCCTGGATCATGATCTCGTAGCTGTTGGGGACGAGCAAGACCGTCTTGTCGTGGGCCACGCACCAGGACAGGATCTCCCCGCGGCGCTCTGAGAGGTCAGTGGTCGTGAAGTAGACCAGATCCGCCTGGGACAGCGCTTCCTTGATTTGCGCCAGGTCGTGGCCGTCCCGGAACGCGCCGACGATCTCCATGGGCCGGTCGGAACTCTCCTGGAAGTGCGCGGCGAACTGCGCCGGGTCCCCCTCGCCGATGACGACCAGCTTCCTGACCCCTTCGCTGCCGATGGTCAGCGCCCGTTCCAGCCAGCGCCAGAGGCACATGAGCGCCACCTGAAGGAGCGGGGCGATTGCGAAGACCGTCCGCGGGAAGGCGAAGCCGCGGGACCAGAACGTCAAGGCCATGGTGCCGGCGTTGAGCAGGGTCACCGCCAGGATGATCGTCACGAGGATGTCGCCGAACGGCTGCCAGCCGTAAAGGTACGGTTCGTAGACCCACAGGACGAACAGCGCGAGCAGCGTGGTGTAGGGGAGCACGTGCTCGAAGGCGGCGAAGTTGACCGCCGGCAGGTGGCCGTGAAAGCGCAAAAGGTAAGCCAGCCAGTAGCCCAACTCGATCAGAGCGACGTCGATCAAGATGCGGGTCAACCAGCTCAACCTGCCTGATTTCACGGGTCAAGCCTCCCTTACGCGGTCTCCAAGCTCTCCCGCACGTCGAACTCTCCGTCCGCCAAGACGGCTGCCGGAACCCGGCTGATCAGGCTTTCCGTCTTGGCCCGGCCGAACGC
>JBLNBY010000227.1:0-8564 GCA_050260295.1 Bacteroidota bacterium | reverse complement strand
AAGGCGACCATGGGGAAAAGCACTCGCGTCAGGTGCACGGTCAGGGTATAGACTTCGCCCCGGAACCCGGGGGCCACCAGCCGGGTGAGCCACGGCGCCGCCACCTCGCCGAAGGCGATGACGGCCAAGGCGATGAGCCCGGTGGCGGTGATGACGGAGTCGGCCATGGCGTGGGCGCCTTCCCTGCCCCGCTCCTGCCGGATTTGGGCGTAGACCGGGATGAAGGTCGTCCCCAGCGCCGCCCCCACCAGCGCGAAGACCACCCCGGGGATCGTCTGTCCCATGAGGTAGGCGTCGGTCGCCCGGGTCGCCCCGAACACCGCCGCCAGCGACGCTTCCCGGACGAAGCCCAAGACTTTGCTGAGTATCGTGAAGGCGGCGATCATGCCCGCCGCCTTGGCCATCCCGCTGAACTTCAACTGCGCAGCATCTCCGTTCCCGTGACCTGCCTAGACGACCTGGCTGAAGAAGTCGGCGATTCCAGCAGTCAGCGTCATCCGGGGCTCCCACCCCAAGACCTCCCGCGCCCGGGAGTTGTCCAGCGTGCTGTGCCGGATGTCGCCCGGCCGCGGCGGCCGGTGAACCACCTTGGCCGCCCTCCCCGACCGAGCCGCGACCAGCTCGTGCAGAGCCGCGACCGAGGTCGCCACACCCGTGGAGATGTTGAGGGGACCGGGCGCGCCGTGTTCGGCAGCCAGCAGGTTGGCGGCGACGACGTCCGAGACGTGCACGAAATCGCGGGTCTGCTGGCCGTCGCCGAACACTTCGATTGGACACTCGCGCTTGGCGCGATCGACGAAGATGGCCACGACACCCGCTTCCCCTGCGGCATTCTGCCTGGGCCCGTAGACGTTGGCGTAGCGCAGGACCACCGTGTCCAGACTGTGCTGCAGCTTGAGCCAACCCAGATATTTTTCCGCTGTAAGCTTCGACAGGCCATAGGGGGACAACGGCTCGGTGGGGTGGCTTTCGGAGATCGGCAGCGCCACGGGATTACCGTACACCGCCGCGGACGACGAAAATACCAAGCGCTTCGCGTGCGCATTGGCGCAAGCAACGGCCACGTTCAGCGTTCCCGCGACGTTCACTTCGAGATCCTTCGCCGGATCCTGCGTCGACCGGCCCACGCTGGCCTGCGCCGCCAGGTGAAAGACAAAGTCCGGCTGAAAATCAACTATGGCGCGGAAGGCCTCGTGCGAGCAGACGCTGCCCTTCATGACACAAGCGCCCGGGTTCAACAACTCCTCCCTTCCGGTAGAGAAGTCGTCAATCACCAAAACGTCATCGCCTCGACCGATAAGCTGGTCAACCAAGTGAGATCCTATAAAACCGGCCCCGCCGGTGACTATACATTTCATGTCCTCTGCCTCCGTGTCCGCGTCTTCCGGGCTTGTCCTCAGGGCGGCAGCAATTGTGCGAGTGTTACGGAAGTGCCAGGAATTTGTCGTTCAGCTCGCCATCCCGCCAACCTTGCGCAGAAGCTGAAGCCGGGCGGAACCGTCGTCCCAAGGGGCAAAAACCTCCCAGACTCGTTGAAGATCAGAGGTGAAGTCGACCTCGATGGACGCGTCGGAACCGACATCGACCGCCTTGAAATTGACCCCTTGCGCCAGGCAGAACTCGATAGCTTTCTCGAAATAGTCCTTGTCATCGCACCTTTCCAGGGCAGCGCGGAGGGCGCCGAAGCTCTCCTTTGAGACCCTGTTGATGCCCACGGCTTCACCCTGAGCGTCCGGACCGACCTCCTTGGAAATTGCCATCAGGTAACCTTCCGGGTTTGTCGTGAACTTGACTTCTTCGGCCTCGCATCGGCAGTAGGTGACGCCGACCGCGTTCCCCGCCTCAGCCACCTTGCGGACCGCATCCTGGGTGCATACCACGTCACCGTTGATCCACAGCAAGTCATCCGGCCCAACCGCTTTAAGCGCGGCCAGGAGACTCTTGGAAGTATTGGTGCGGCTGAACTCCGGATTGTAGACGTAAGTCAACTCCGGGTATAATTCGATGATGATCTCTTTCTTGAAGCCAACCACGCCGATGATCTGGTCTGCATGGGGCCTCAGCAGCCGGATCTGATTGCCAAGAATGGTTTCGCCGCCCGGTATTTCGGTAAGACACTTGGGAAGGGTACGCCCCAACCGTGATCCGATACCTGCCATGAGAATTACTGCTTTCATGGTTATCCCCCTACTTAGCGCCAGCTTGAAAGCCCGGCTCGCCCAGCGCGCGCATTGCCTCGAAAACCCTCTCCGAGGAACGGTCGTCCTGCTGCGCATTCACTAGTTGATTCACCAGGGCCCGTTCCGCCGCATAGTAACCCGAGTCGGTCCGAAGTCGCTCTAGCTCGGCAACCAGATCGGAAACCAGCGTAACCTTAGGCCCGGGCGTCCAGAACTCGTACGGCTCAAGAACGAACCCGCGTCGCGCCCGGTAACTGTCCAGATCGTTGCAAAAGAAGACGATCGGTCGTTGTAGCAGTAAATAGTCAAAATAAGCAGAGGAATAGTCGGTGATCAGCATGTCCGCCGCCGGCAGGACCTGGTAGAGGTCGGTCAATGTCTCCTTGAGTGCTTCCCCTCGGAGAAGCACAATGCCTGGCACGTCAAGTTGGCCGGCAAACCTCTCCTCCAGCGGATGGAGCTTAAGAACTAACAGGCTGTGCGTGACCACCAAGTACTCCGAGAGTTCCTGGAGCGACTTCAAGTCGAGTGCGGCCTCGATTCCCTCACCATCGTTGCGGGAAAGCCCACTGCGGAAAGTCGGTAGCCAGAAGATCACCCTCCGGTCTGCCACCTCCATTTGCAGCGCCGTGCTCAGCTTGCGAACGGCCTCTTCCCTCGGTGTGAATAGGCTGTCGTTGCGGGGTTGACCGACGATGTAGACGCGGCGGGGGTCGATGAAGAAACAAGTCGCCATGGCGTTGCGCATGTTTGCCGAGGTCGAGATAATGATATCGGTGGCGCTGGCAATCCGGTAAAGACGGGCCAAGAGTGTCGCCTCTTGCAGGGCATCAGCGTAGCCAATCGCCTTTAGGGGCATCCCGTGCCACAAGTTGACGTACACCTGCCGGGGCGACTTCAACAGTGCCATGCTGGAGTGGGTGGTCACTATGTAGCGGGCCCGCAGCAAGCAACGTAGCGCTGCCAGCGAATGGCGGTAGTGAGCGATCACCCCGTGCTTGCGTAGACCGTCGACGCGGGAGCGGTCCTCCACCAACCAGACGCACGTCCATTCTTCGGGGTACTGTGTCCGAACGTAGTCATGAAGTGCCCTGGCGTTATCGGCGTAATCAGGGACACTCTGGAATACAATCAATCTCTGATCCTTTGGAATTAGCGCGCTGACGGTTCGGAAACACGCCTCGACCGTCTTGGTCAAGAGGCTCGTCAAACGCCACAAGTCTCCCTCACCTCTTCCGACCCGACCAACCCGATTCCGTCAAACAGCCCTGGAGCCAAGGACTGACGCGTAAATCCGCCAAGTCTCTGCGACCATCCGCTCTGTGGTGAAAGACACAGTGTACCTCTCTCTCCCAGCAGCACCGAGCTTGACGCGCAGTCTTGAGTCTTCGATCAGGAGCTGCAGTTTCTCCCGCAATCCGGCAACGTCCCCCCGAGGAATCAGGAAGCCAGTCGTCCCATGACTGACTAACTCCTTGACGCCGCCAACGTCCGATGCGACAACAGGAAGTCCAGCACGCATCGCTTCGATGATCGAAATGGGCAACCCTTCCCAATCGGAGAGCAGGACGAATATGTGGGAACGCGCCAACAAGGCTGGCACGTCGCTCCTTGCCCCCCAAAAGACGGCCTTGTCCTTGAGGGCTTCGCCCTTCAATGCTTCGAGTGATTGAGACAGACTAGGTCCATCCCCCACGAAGTCCAATCGAAAGTCTCCTGCCAAATCCAGCGCGGCACGTACTAGGTCAACCTGCCTCTTGGGGGGCGCAAAGCGGGCAACCATGATGACACGCACCAAGCCGGCCTGCCCGGGTGCCGCGCGTGACGCATCATCTGGTATCCCGTTATGAATGCGGATGAGTTTGTCCGCTGGTACTCCGTAGCGTCGAGCCAAGTTGAGATCGTAATCGGAGACGGTGATGATGCGTTGACACAGTCTAGATGCCACAAGCTCGCTCGCGACAGCAATACACTTCCGCCCCAGCGGAACTCCGTCCGTGAAAGCCCATCCGTGAGCGGTGAAGAGAGCAGGGATTCCCCGGGCCGCGGCAGCGGCTCTGCATAACAAGCCGGCCTTGCTCGAATGGGCATGGACGAGCATGGGACGGAAGCTCTTCATGACTCGCCCCAGTCCCTGCACGGCCAGAGTGTCTCGGTATGGGTTGATCGACGGCATCAAGTCCCTAACCAGGTAGGTCTGCGCGCCGAGGCTCGCTGCCTCCACCGTAAGCGGCCCCTCCTCCCCGGTTACCAGGCCTACTTCCCAGCCAAAGCCGGTCGCCGCCCGAATCAGCTCCAACACATGGGTTTGCGCCCCGCCCAATTCAGCTCGCGTAATACCGTAAAGGATTCTGGTCCTCATGCTAACCCTTTCCCAGTTGTGAAGTACGCCTTTGCAGCGCCGGGGTTTTTCGGGTGGCCTGCTGAAGCCTGTTGGAAAGCGCCGACTGCCAGAACGGCAAGGGCAGGAACCAGTTCCATCCTGTGCCGATAAAGCGCCCCTGCGTTGACAATTACAAAAGAATAGAGACAGACCACGAGGAGGACGTACACAGCCAGTACCCGTTCGGTGAAGCTCCCTCGCCTGATGGCCTTGGCGCAGCCCCACAGTCCCCCCAGAAACAGGAGATCCCATAGCGGCGAAAGCAAAGCCGCGACCAAGTTGAACAGACTTCGACCGCTCGTCTGCCAGGGCAACGGGTAGAAGGCCAGGGTCAACAGTCCATGAAGAATGCTGCCTGAAGATGGACCAGTGCCCGCCCCGAGTAAAGCTGTATTGCCTGAAGAGAACATCTGACGTGACTCAAGCAGCATCTGCAAGGAAGCCAGTTTGCCAAGGACGAGAATGGTCAGGCCCAGCAGGACACCCGCGGCAACAGCCCCCAAGAAGAAGCGTCGATGGGCGAACGTCTCCACCAGGATGTAAACTACGGCGAAGGTGACGAGCACCTCTGCAAGTTGATAGGCCCGGTAGAAGTACAGGGCGGTCGAAATCAGGACAAAAAGGGGAAGCTTAGCCCAGACTCCACGCTCGATGATGCCCATACCCAAGGTCAGAAGGGCATAAGTCATCACGTAGATGAGACCGTCTTTGAGCATCAAGCTCGACCACATGACGAACTCCGGCAGGAAGCCCACGATGAACGCTGCCAACAGCGGCGCGACACCAACCGAGTTCGCCAGCGCAATCGTAACTACCACCACGGCCGTGGATAGGACTGCCGTGACCACGGTCACCCCGATTGGTGAGTCACCCAGAGTCCAGAAGAGAGTCGCCAGAGTAAACGTGTGCCCATTTCGAATGATTGGGAAATAGAATGAACCTGTCTTCCAGTGGGTCGCCAATGACAAGGCAGAGGAGTAGTAGTTCGCAGTATCAGGGGCCACGGCCCGGACATCGATGAAGGCGGTCGTCAGCGCCAGAATCGTTCGGAAGAAAGCTGCAACCAAGAAGATAAGGGCGGCGTTCCGTCCAAAACGGCGGTTCGTGAAGACTCCCATCGGCACGGTGAGGCAAGCCCACAAGAACGTGGTCAGCGCCATGGTCGGCTGGAAGGCCGCCACCAAACCGACCGCGACCGAGACTGCGCACGCCGCAACCGCCATCGCAGCGGTAAAATGCGGCGTCGCCCCTGGTGAAACAGTTGGCTGGATTCCAGTCGCCCAGGTTGTCATGCCCAACTCCTCGGTTGTCGACTTCAACTGGCGTAGGATCGCTCCGGGCGCTGATCAATTTCCCGGTAAAGCGATAGGAGGCGTTCGCGGTTGGCAGACGGAGAGTAGGTTGTGCGATACAGTGAAGACGCTCGGGCTCCCATCTCAAGCCGAGCTTCTGTCTTCACCTTTACACCGATGAGCGCCTCGGCCAGAGCGGTGGTATCACCGTAGGGAACAGACAGGCCGATCCCCGTCTCCTCCACGATCTTCCCCGCCAGAGTCCCGGTGGTGGTGATAAACGGCTTGCCCAACGCCATGGCCTCAAAGAGCTTGTTCGGGGCCGCCAGCCGGTTGTTTGGCACCGCCGGGTCATATAGGCCCACCACTGCAAGTGCGCCTTCTTCCACCCTCAGCGCGTCCGCGTACGAAATTCGACCTAGGAAGCCGACCGAGCCACTTTCCTGTGCAGCCCGGGCGACTAGGGACTCAAGGGGGCCGAACCCGCCCACGACCAACCTTACGCCCGCTCGAACGCTCGCATGGAGCAAGTACGAAAGACCCCGATCCTGATGCAATACGCCGACATAGGCGACATAGGGTTCGCCGGCCGAAGGCGCCGGCGGCGGTGTCCCGTCAAAGTCGGGGAGGTTGTAGGAGACCGTCCATCGTCGCGGCGTGTAGCCAAGTTGAGTAAGCCGTGCTTCATGTGCGAGTACGACACCGTCAGCCAACCGGCTCAGGCTTCTCTCCAGTAGATCCGCCACTGGCGCCAGGGATCCAATGCGTCTAGATGCCGAATACCAGTCAGCAATGTCGTAAACGACTTTGGCTCCACACAGCACTTTGAACGAGAGCGCCGGAACCAGACAGTCCAAGTCAAAGGCGTGGACGATTGCCGGCCGAAGCCTGAAGAGCGCCTGGCAAAGGCGGGCGTTCCACTGCGCCTGGCGGCCCAAGTTTTTAAGGCCACTCCCGTAGGCGCTGTCAAGAGGTATCCTTAGGATGTCGACCTCGCCTCGTGATTGAAAGGTTGGGCTCTCTCCCCGCCGGTTCCAGCCAACGATGAGACACCGATAACCGTCGACCGAAAGGCACTCCGCCGTTCGCTCAGCCCGGGGATCGGGATCGACGTCAGTCGAACGCGCCAGCACGACGGAGTAAGCGCCCGGGGCGATTCGGTTCAAGACCGCATCGTATTCTTGGAGTGCCCAATCGTTAGGCAACAGAAAACCTCCCCCTGGTCCTCCAGGTGTCAGGGTTTGGTTGATTATCCCAGGTCCAACCCGACCCTGCTCTTCAGACCCGAAGCCGCTCGCGGGCGCAAGGCCACCCACACCGTCTGGAACAGAATCCTCAGGTCCTGCAGCAACGAGTAGTTGCGAATGTAGTGGAGATCGTACCGGAGTTTGTTTGTGACACTAGTGTCGTACCGACCCCGCACTTGCGCCAGTCCGGTCACTCCTGGTTTGACTTTCAGGCGGTAGGCGTAGTCCGGTGTCTGCTGGAGGAACTGCTCGACGAACTCTGGCCGTTCGGGCCGGGGGCCGACGAAGCTCATCTCGCCCTTCAGGATGTTGATCACCTGTGGGATCTCGTCGAGGCGAGTGGCCCGAAGAATCCGGCCGACCGGTGTGATGCGCGGGTCGTCCTCGGTGGCGAGGACCGGCCCGGTCAGCTTCTCGGCGCCGTCGACCATCGTGCGGAACTTGTAGATGAAGAAGCGCTTACCGTCGCGGCCCACCCGCTCCTGGCGGTAGAACACCGGGCCGGGCGAGGTCAGCTTGATCGCTAGCGCGATGAAGGGCGTCGCCACAAGGGCTGCGGCCGCCAAAAGCGACCCCAGGAGAAGGTCCTCGACCCGTTTGGCGAAGCGCTGGGCCGGGGAGAGCGCCAGCGGCTCGATCCGGAAGAGCAACTGGTCGCCCAGACGCGTCTTGCGCGCCCCCTGGATCATGACCTCGTAGCTGCTGGGGACGAGCAAGACCGTCTTGTCGTGGGCCACGCACCAGGACATGATCTCCCCGCGGCGCTCCGACAGGTCACTGGTCGTGAAGAAGACCAGATCCGCCTGGGACAGCGCTTCCTTGATCTGTGCCAGGTCGTGGCCGTCCCGGAACGCGCCGATGATGTCCATTGGCCGGTCGGAGCTCTCTTGGAAGCGAGCGGCGAACTGCACCGGGTTCTCCTCGCCGATGACGACCAGCTTCTTGACCCCTTCACTGCTAACCGTGAGCGTCCGTTCCAGCCAGCGCCAGAGACAGAGGAGCGCCACCTGAAGGAAGGGGGCGATGAGGAAGACCGTCCGCGGGAAGGCGAAGCCGCGGGACCAGAACGTCAAGGCCATGGTGCCGGCGTTCAACAGGGTCACTGCCAGGAGGATCGTCACGAAGATGTCGCCAAAGGGCTGCCAGCCGTAGAGGTACGGCTCGTACACCCAGAGCACGAACATCGCGAGCAGCGTGGTGTACGGGAGCACGTGCTCGAAGGCGGCGAAGTTCACCGCCGGCAGGTGGCCGTGAAAACGCAGAAGGTAGGCCAGCCAGTAGCCCAGCTCAATCAGGGCCGTGTCGATCAAGATGCGGGTCAACCAGCGCAACCTGCCTGACTTCACGGGTCAAGCCTCCCTTACGCGGTCTCCAAGCTCTCCCGCACGTCGAACTCTCCGTCCGCCAAGACGGCTGCCGGAACCCGGCTGATCAGGCTTTCCGTCTTGGCCCGGCCGAACGC
>JBLNBY010000226.1:0-5795 GCA_050260295.1 Bacteroidota bacterium | reverse complement strand
CCGAAAGGCTGCATACTCGGCTCGCGGTCTCTCTCCCAGGGAGAGCGTGATGGCCACCCGGTCGGAAGAGGGAAGCGGTATCGATTTGATCCGGCGGATCATGGAGCAGAGCGTTTGCTCGTCGTACCAGGAGTCCTCTCCCGACTGCAACACCACCGTACGGAAACCGAGGGCAATGGCCGACCGGGCTGCCTCCACCACTTCGTCTACTGTCATGCGGTAGCGGGGAAGCCTGCGGTTGAACCGCCGGAGCCCGCAGTACCAGCAGCCCCGTTCACAGTGGTTGGAGAACTCGATGATCGCCCGCAGGTTAACTGCATCCCCCACTGCCATCTGCCGCACCCGATCGGCGGCAGCAAAGAGTGCTTGCTCAGCCCCGGGGGTAGGAGGGGTGAGGAGTGCAGTGATCTCACCCGGACCTACACCTACACCTGCACCTACACCTACGGCTATGCCTATACCTGTGGCTGCGGCCGTGGTCGCGGTTGCCGGCCGCCTGGTCCCCGGACGGTGCCGCCCCGGGGGGTCAGCTTCTTGCCCCTGGAGGTGGCCTGCGGCCAGCGAGGCAACAGCCCGCCCGGTGACTTCCCGAAGGAGTTCGCGATACTCGGCTTCGCCACATGTCTGTACCTGTTGTTGTACTAGGCTCTGCACTGGGTGTTGCTCCTCGCTCTTCAGGGGTGGGCGTACCGGGTCAGAGCCGACTTGACGATGACCCCCTGGATCTGGCCAAGCCGACCGGTAAGGGCACCGATGTCGTCGGTCGTGCCATCGACGATGAGGGCGATCACTGACACCCCGGCTTCGCGGTATGGTACACCCAAACGTCCCACGATGATCTCACCAAACTCGGTCAGCAGCTGGTTCACCAGCGGCGCTGCCTCCTTGCGCCGCTCGATGACGATGCCCACAACCCCCAGCCGTCTCCCGGTTGGCAGGGCCGTGGAGCAAGACCCTGCATTACTCTCCGGGCGTTCCACGGTGATTACCCCTCCTCTGCAAGGTCTGCAAAGTCTGCAAAGTCTGTAAAGCCTGTAAGGTCTGTAAGGCTTGTAAGGCCTGCTAGTCCTGCAACTCTTGTAAGGATCTCGCTAAGGCGGCCAAACAAAAAAGCCGTCCCGGCGGGAACGGCAAGATGCGTCTACACCCTGGCTGCCCCGCCCTTCGTCGGGTGAACCCTTCGTCAGGCTGCTGGCTAGTTTGTCGGTCTACTCGGGCCCTCTGGCCTGGTCTCAGCCGGGCGTCAAGCCGCCCGCCTCAACCGCAGCCACTCAGGCCACGTTCAAGTGAACACACTCACAAGTTACTCTTGCAAAGGTCTCCTGTCAAGACCCGGGCGTGCCACCGGAGTGAAAGGTCACGACCGTCGGGTTGAGGACAGGGGAGGGAGTCACCCCAGGGGACGCGGTGACCCTCCCCTGACGGCGTCAACGATAGGCCTTGAGTACGTCGTTCCACTGATCAGCCGCTGAGGCCATGGCGGCCTCCGGGCTCTGTTGGCCGTAGACTACCTTCTGGTAGGCAGCTCCCCAGATGCGCGTCAGCCGGTCCGACTCTGGGAATATGGGGTAGCGGCGGGAGAACTCCATCACCTGGTAGGAGAAGCGCAACGACGGATTGCGCTGGACTACGGTGGCTATGGTGGAGTAACGCGGTGAGGGTAGCTCAAGAAACTTCACGAGGATGTCAGGAGCGGTCACTGCCTTGATGAAGTTCCAGGCTGCCTCTTTCTGCTGGCTTTGCCGGTGAATCCCGAGCCAGTCAGCAAAGATGGGTGTTACCCGCTCCTTGTTTCGCGGGACGAAAACGCCCAGCCTGTCGAGCTGCTTGGGATCGTTGCGTGCGACTTCGAAACCGACCACACTGCTGAAGAGCAGGATGGCTGCCCTTTTCGCGTAGAACGCCACGTTGTTGAGCGGGCGCAAGGTGTATCCAGCGGGCAGGGAAGCCTCCCGTAGATCGAGCATGAACTCCAACGCCTGTATGGCCGCGTTCGAGGTGAAACCGACCTGCAGATCCTCGTTTATCAGTTCCCCGCCTGCCTGCCAGAGGTAAGGTACGAACTCCTGTATGTTGGCGAACGGGTCGTTCAGGCTCAAACGTTCGATGGAGTACCCTTGCTGAACGATCTCCTTACCCTGAGTGCGCGTCAGCTTGCGTACCGCAGTCAAGAGGTCCGACCAGGTGTCGGGCGGGCGTTTGGGGTCGAGTCCAGCCTCTTCAAAGAGGTCATAGTAGTACCACCACATGCGCGGAGCTGCGAGGAGCGGCACTCCATAGTTGCGCCCTCCCCAGGTTGAGCTGCCGAAGGCCCCGGGAACAAAGTCCTTCTTGTCCGGCCAGGCATTCAACCGATCGGTCAGGTCGGTAAGGAGATTAGCCCGGACTAGCTCGTAGATCTGTTCTGCCCCGTTCATGAAGACATCGGGTACCACTCCTGCAGCTGTGCCTGCCAGTATCTTCTCCATCCGGTCGGACCAAGTGACCGGTGTGATCTCTACCTTCACCTTATTCTCCCGCTCGAAGTCCGGGATCACTTCACGTTGCAGCAGGTTTATCTGCGCCTGTGAAATGATCATCTGTACCCGCAATACTGGGGTTGCTGCGTGCACGGGGACGGAAGAGACCATGGTAAAAGCGGACGCAATCACAAACAGAGACAGTAAACAGATCCGTGGTAGACAGCTTTGCCTGGTACTCATCCGGTCATTCCTCCTCAAGTGAACAGGATGCTGGTAGTCGGGTAACTTTTGGAGTGCGGCGGTGATGTGCCGCTTCTTCCGGCAGCTACTTCGTTCTACATCAGCACGATCCTTCCGGGTGGACGCCGGGTAGTTTGTCGCGGGTGGGCCGCCGCGCAGCGCGAAAGGGCTATCACCTGTTAGCTGCCGCCGGTCAGGCCGGCGTGCAGCGAGCGCCAGTAGAAGCCGGCGGTGGTGGTGAAGGCCAGGCTGTAGAGGAGGAGGTAGCCGAAAGCCACCAGCCAGCCGTACTGCAGCACCGTCCGCCCGGTGAGCGTCCCCAGGGCTTGCATGGCGAAGGTTGAGTGCAACAGGCCGACCAGGAAGGGGACAAAGAAGATGACGGCCGCCTGGCGCAGCGACAGGCTGCGGAGCTCCCGCCGGCTCACCCCAACCCGCCCCAGCTGCCACAGGTAGCGACGATCGTCTTCTATCTCAGTGAAGAGCCTGGAGTAGAGGAGGCTGAAGCAGGCGGCAAAGAAGACCAGCGAGACGAAGACACCTATGAAGAGCAACACGCCGAATGTACCCAGCGATGAGCGGTATCCCTCTACTGCAGCGGTTACGTGCACCGGGCCGCCGGTCGGGAAGAGGGTATGGAGTTCGGCGACCGCGCGCTCCAGTGTCCGGTCCTTCCATGCCTTACCATTCCACATGGCGATATTGACCCGCTCGGTGGGCGGAATCTGCTGGAGCAGCCGGGTGAAGGTGGCGTCATCGAGCACCAAAAGGTCGTCGCCCTCCGGCAGGTTGTTGAGGAGACGACCGGTCTGGTCGGGGATGACCTGGAGAGTCATGTAGCTATCCAGTGTCTGCCTGCGCTCCGGCTCTGACGGCGGGACCATGAGGTAACGGGTTACAGGCTGCAGTGTTATCCGGTACTCCCTGCGGATGAAGTAAGGGTACACACGGATCGCGGTGCCCGTCTGTTCGAGAGTGAACTTCTCTCCTTGCGGTCGCGCCACGCTGGCGTAGAAGCTGTAGGGAACGGGTCTGACCGTGATCTCGTCCCTTGCTTGTGCTCTCCCGGGTCGGTCCGGCAGAGGCCGGTCTTGGCTCGGGTGCTGGCTTTGGCCCTGGTTCTGGTCCTGGTCCTGGTCCTGGTCCTGTTGGCCTTCGCCGGGCGGTGTACTGCGCAAAGTGGCAGTCCAGGTGACAAGCTCCCGGTACTGCATGCCGGTTACGCCGTGCCGGCGCAGCACTGCAGCCACCTTGGCGACCGTGGCTGACGGTTCAACAGAACCCCGCTGTACTATCTGAAGTGCCTGGGGGGATAAGTTGATAGTGTCCTGCAGCACCATGACGTACATCGTGTATGCCGTGCCGACCGCGGTCAGGATGACCGCCACGAGGATCGCCACCGCCGAGAGCACCCGGTAGTTGTCCTGGAGCTTGTAGACCATCTGGCTTATGGTCAGGAAAGGCCCGGGCCGGTAGAAAAAGCGCTCTCGCCGGTGTAGCCAGGACAGCAGGGCGATCGATCCTGCGTGGATCAGCAGGTATGTGCCGACGGACACCATTACGGTTACTGGTATCACGCCCAGGACCACTAACGCCGGTCTGGGTACGCAAGCCCAGGCGTATCCCCCGATCACCAGGACAAGACCCAGGACAGTCTGCCACCGGGAGAACGTGGGGTTGCCCTTGGGCTGCCGGCCTGCCCGCACCAGGTCGATGACGTTGCGGCGCAGCACCGTCGCAAGCGAAGCCACCGAGACCACCACGAAGAATGAGCCGAAAACCAGAATGGTGGAGATCCATACGGGCGTGCCGGCATACAGGGGGATCTGGTCTGATTGGGTCAGCCCCAGGAGAGTTGATACGGCCAGGAAGAAGAGCTTCAGGAAGAGGAGCCCCAGTCCTATGCCGCTAGCCACGGCCACTGCCCCCACGAGCAGGCTTTCGACCAGGATCAGGCCAACCAGCTGGCGGCGGGAGAAACCCAGGAGACTCAGTAGGCCGAACTCCTTCATGCGTGAACGGATGAAGGCAGAGTTGGAGTACAGCAGGAAGAGAAAGGTGGAGACGGCGATCACCACCGCCGCAGCCTCCATGCCTTTCACCGCGAAGCTGGCCCCGCGGTATCCGCTCTGCAGGTCAGGATGGTAGATGAGGGCGCTGTAGAGGAAGTAAATCATGACGGCAAACGCGGCGCTGCCGAGGTAGGCCAGGTAACGGCCGCGGTTTTGCCAGACGTTTCTAGCGGCGAGATGCCACAGGCTCATCCGGACCACCTCCAATCAGCGACAGGACGTCGAGTATCTGCTGGAAGAACTGCTGCCGGCTTTCACCCCTGTGGATCTCGTTGTAGAGACGACCGTCGCGGATGAAAAGAATGCGCCGGCAGAAGCTAGCCGCGAAGGGGTCATGGGTTACCATGGCGATGGTGGCACTGGCGGCGGTGTTGAGCAGGGTGAGTGTCTCCATCAGGTCCCGGGCTGAACGGGAGTCGAGGTTGCCGGTGGGCTCGTCGGCCAGGATGATGGCCGGTTCGTGGATGATGGCCCGGGCAGCGGCCGCTCGCTGTTGCTGGCCGCCGGAGACTTCGTAGGGGTACTTATTGAGGATATCGACGATGCCCAGGCGCTGGGTCATGGCGTTGACCCGTGCCCGGATCTTGGTCACTGGCAACCGGTCGAGGACCAGGGGAAGGGCAATGTTCTCTCCTATGGTCAGGCTGTCGAGCAGATTGAAATCCTGGAAGATGAAGCCGAGGCGGCGACGGCGGAAGAGAGCGAGTTCCTCGCCGCGCAGGGTGGCAGTGTCAACCCCCTCAACGTGAACTATCCCCGCCGTGGGACGATCGATGGTGGCCAGCAGGTTGAGCAAGGTGGTCTTGCCACTGCCGGAGGGGCCCATGATGCCGACGAATTCGCCTTTGTGAACGTCGAGCGAGAAGTTGTCGAGAGCACGGGTGGCTATCTTGCCCCGGCTGCCGTAGACCTTGGTCAGCCCCCGGGCTTGCAGTATGACCATTGTGAAATGCCTCCTTATCATATGGCCGAGTCCGCCTCGGAGTCGGGGTGGGTGGCGTCCACGATTGTGTCGACTCGG
>JBLNBY010000225.1:0-7717 GCA_050260295.1 Bacteroidota bacterium | reverse complement strand
TCCCTTGAGCCACCTGGACATCGGGTTTACTGCGACCCAGGAGGAAGTCTTCGCACAGTACAAGGAGTATTTTGACAAGGTGCTCGCGTACTGCGACGAAGACCCGGAGTTCACCTATACTGTGGAAACCGCCTGGCAGTACCTGGCATGGGAGAGGCAAACCTGCGATCCTTCCCTGGTGCGGCGGTTCATGGACCGGGTTCGCGAGGGGCGGATCAGTTTTGGTGCCGCCTTTGCCAGCATGCATACCGGCATGTTGGGTATGGAGGAACTGCACCGGGTCTTCTACCATACTGGTGAGCTGCAAAGGCGCTGGAACATTCCCATCCATACAGCCTGGATGAACGACGTGCCCGGTTACAATTGGGCGCTGCCGCGCACCCTGGCCGGGGCCGGGATCCGCTACTTCGTCACGGGTGTCAACGTTTCCCTGGGGGGAGGGGCCGATCTGCCGCCCACAGCCCTGCCGTTCTACTGGGCGGGCCCGGATGGAAGCCGCGTGCTCACCTGGGTAAGTCACCGCAATTACCTCGAGGCGTGGGAGCAGTACCGGCTGGCAGATGACGACGACGAAGCGATGGAGGCCGGAATTCGCAAGCTCCTGGGTGAGTGGGAGACGGTGGGATATCCGTATGACGCAGTGCTGGCCATCGGGGCAGCCGGCGACAATTTGGGACCGGACTTGGCCCGCGCCTTTGTCCGCCGGGCCCGCGAGTGGAATGCCAGGCACGACGACGTGAAGATAGTGGTGGGGACGGCAGAACAGTTTTTCCACCATATGGAGACCAAGTATGCTGGCCGTTTTCCCGTGCTCTCCGGTGACTGGAACGGGCTATGGGAGTTTGCCCGCGGCGCCAACTCTGCCGGTACAGCCATAACCCGGAAGGCTCGCTTCTTCCTCCCCGCGGCCGAGGCGTTCGCCGCGCTAGAAACTGCCCACTGGGGGTCCTCATACCCCAGGGAGTCGCTCGGCCGTGCATACGAAGCGCTGCTTACTTACGATGAACACAGTGCGGGCAATGGGACGGGCTGGCCCGGCTTGCTAACTCGCAGGCAAGTCGTGGCCCACAACGCCATCTCGTACGGATATGCCCGCCGTACCCACGACTTGACCGAAGAATTGGTGCAACGGGCGGTTCAAGTGCTCGCCGCGCAAGTGGAGACCAACGGTGTAACGGAAACCGCGGACACCCGCGGGATTCTCGTGGTCAATGGACTGCCGTGGCCGAGGAGTGGGTCGGTGGAGGTCAGGCTGGAAGGAGATGCAGCAGCAGGATACTGCGCCGCCTCGACAGAGGGCGACAGCCGGGTTGTCCGCTTCACTGACGGCGCCACCGGTGATGAGATTGACGCGGAGGTCCTGCCAGGAGGAGTGCTTAGGTTGGCCGCCCGCTCCGTGCCTCCGTTGGGTTGGCGGTGTTACCGTGGGTTGGGCTGTGTTGCACCGCGGCATACAGAGCAGGCCAATCTCGAGTCCGTAACTGGGGGCGGTCCCGGCGAAGCCACTGTGATGCCACGACCGGATGGGGTCGCCCTGGAAAACGAATACTACCTGGTAGAACTTACCACGGATGGGCGGATCGAGCGGATACTCGACAAGCGCGCCGATCGGGAGATCATCGCCGCCGCCGCCGGCTTTAAATGGAATGAACTGGTTGCTGGTGCGGGGATGGACGGGAAACCGGAACCCATGCCGTCAGGTGCCTCTCGGTTAGGCGTAAGTGGGCCACACTCGCTTTGCATTCGGCGTGACGGGACGGCGCATACCGCCACGGAGATCACTTTGCGACCCGGGGAGGAGCGGATCGAGTTTCACCACGAGATCGACCTATCCTACCTGGCTGGTGATCCGGCCGTCAGAGCCCGGTGGCACTATCTGATCTTCCCCTTTGCTTTCGAACCCGGGAACTTTGACTTCGTGTACGACACGGCGGCCGGTCTAGTCTCGCCATTCCGAGACATGCTCCCGGGAGCATCACGCAGTGCCTGGGCGGTACAGAGCGTTCTGGCTTTGCAGGACGAAGATCGGTGGGGTGTGGCGGTAGCCCAGCGGGAGTCTTTCCTTTGGTCGACAGTCCCCTTCCGGCGATATGCACCCGGAGAGCCCCGGCGTCCGCTTTTGGCCGCGGCGCTCTTTACCTACAATTCCCGGGGTGTAACCAAGGATGAAGGGGAAGTGCGCTTCGAGTTGGACGAACTTGAACCGGCATGCAGTCCCAGACGTTTCTTCTCCTATGCACTTACCTCTTGGACGGGGGCGTGCGATCCGGTACGCACCTTGCGGTTTGGATACGAGTGGAATCAGCCCCTGGTTGCGACTCTTCTACCGGTTAACGGTGGGTCGCCCATCCTTACGGCCGAGGAGCACCGACGACTGGGGGCAGCGGGTTCACTGTTATGGGTGTCTCCCAACAACGTGGTGGTGACCGCCGTGAAGCTGCCCGAATCCTCCCCGGAAGGAGCTTCTCAACAGCTTATAGTACGGCTGCAGGAGATAGCCGGCCAGCCGGAAACTCAGGCCGTTCTCGAGCTGAACGGTCTTCCAGTCATCCAGGCTGTGTTGTGCGACGTTCTCGAACGCCCCTACCAGATAGCAGCAGGGATGCCGATTCCCACGAACCCCATACGTTTGCGGCTTGGGCCGCGCGAGGTGGTAACCATGCTCCTTTCGGTGGGGAGTAGCTGAGCGTGGGGCAGGTCACATCTGCGCCAAATGACAAGGGCAGCCGGGGGTGTCGGCAGCGGACGGTAAGCGGGTAAAGTTGGGCCTACAGCTCGAGCGGAGCGGCGCTGCCGGTGTGAGACGGCACTGTCCGGTTCTTCCGCAGCGCCTTTGCCCGGTACATCGCCCGGTCAGCTTTTCGTAGCAGGGTTTCAACGTCGTTGCCGTCGTTCGGGAAAGTGGCGATTCCCCAGGATATCCTTACATCGCAGTCCTCGGGAATGACCTGCTGGCGGAGAGAATGATGTAGCCGGTGCATGATATCGTCGGCCTCTGCAGCCTGGGTTTCCGGCAGGACGACGACGAACTCGTCGCCTCCATAGCGAGCGATGAAGTCTGTTTTGCGCAACTGGGACTGCAGATGCCGGGCGATCTCCCGCAGGAGCGAGTCGCCTGGCAGGTGACCGTGGCTGTCATTGTAAGCCTTGAAGTTGTCCAGGTCAATCACGGCAACCGCCACATGATCCTGTGAACGGCGGGCCACCTGCAGTTGACGTTCGAGTTCCCGGTGAAGGAAGTTGCGATTATAGACCTGGCAAAGAGGGTCGATACTGGCCAATTCCTGAGTGTGTTGGAACCTGCGGGCCAGGACGAAGGACTGGTAGAACACGAACATAAGGATGCCAAAGGGAGTGAAGTCGTTGGTTCGCACGAGCTGCTGGTAGTAGAGAGTGTCATTGAGGGTAGTGGCGACGAGTAGGGGGATACCCAGCAGAACATAGATAGCCCCGAGCCGCTTCCTGCGGGTGGCACGGATGATCCCCAGAAGGTAGTAGACTCCCGCAGCCAAGAAGACGAGTTGGTAGAAGGAAAGAGTCTGCGAGAAGAGACGGGGTGGGGCAAGGACCACGAGCAGACTGAAGGCCGCTCCCGTGACCCGGAAGGGAAGAAGGCCCTGCCTTGTTACCTCTTCGGGATAGAGGGCATTCAGGAAAAGGCCAAAGAGAGGCACACCGGTATAGAACGTGAGGTATTCGAGCTTCAGCTGTAGTTCCCAGTTGAAGTCAGGCAGAAAGTGTGTCAGTGCGACGCTGTTTACCAGTAAGGTCCTGATCGACATCAGCCCGGCGAGGAGGCTAAAGTACAGGAACGATTCGCTTTCGTCGCCCAGAAGGTAGAGGCTGAGGTTGTAGATGCCCGTGACGAGGAGGAAACCGAACAACAACATGTCGAGCGCCAGCTGCGAAGCATGTTCACGGCTGACCTCGGCTGCTTCACCCAATTTCAGGCTGTGCCAGATTCCTCCCTTGGAGTGATTGAAGTTCGCTACCTGCAGTACGACTTCCAGCGTGTCTTGCTGCGGGCGGAAGAATACCAGCTGATACTGGTGTTGGGGGCGAGTCTCCGCCGCATTCCGGCCCACTTGGCCGCCTTCAGCAAGCAGTGTACCATCGACCCAGACCCGCAATGCGGTGGATGCCGGGGGCACCCGCAGGGCAAAAAACGGTTGAGACGGTTGGTGGATGGGGCCAGGCCCGCTGCTTTGCGGAAGCCGGATCGTAAGTCTGTAGGTTGCGTAGCCTTGACCGGGCAGAGGACCGACCGGGCCCGGATAGGTGTTCCACGCCGAAGGTATTCTGATGAAGCCCGTCAGCCTGGGAGTAGTCGATGTCATGCCCGCGAAATCGCTTGGGGTCAGTAGCTGATCCCAGTAAAACTCCCAGTCGCCATCGAGGCGTATCGGGCCGGATGTGGCCAAGTTCCAGCCGGTAAGGTCCAGGACGCCGGCGCGCGCCTCAGGGGTGTCGGGGCTCCGGGCGATGGCAAGGATGAGGAAGATGCAGCCAACACCAAGGGGTGCGACCACGAGGACTGAGTGCACGAGAAAGCGGCGGAGGGGTGATGTAGTGGAACTGGTCGTCCTGGACTTGCCGTCCGTGGGCTTGTCCAGCCAGCGGGCGAGATTCTTCAACAGTGGCTGCCTGTTACTCAAACCGCAGTAAACCTCCTTGTTTGTGCGGTAGCGGCTGGTGCCATCCCCCGGATCCCGTATCTTGGGGATGACACCAGCCTTCAGGCGAGCGTTGATACTGCTATATAATGATAGCGGCTTGTGGTATGACCTTTGAAGGTTGTCACTATTCTACCAGTGGGATGGCCGATCTGCCAGCCCCCGCGAGATCTCGTGAGGTTTTCCGCCCCGGCCCACGCGATCCCGCAGGACGTGGGACCGGATGAAGTCTGCGATCTTGGCCATAAGTCTCCGGCTCGGTGGAGTACGCAGCCCAGGCCAGAGCATCCCGGGTTACGAATTCGGGTTGGCATAAGGAAGCGGTTGAACTCCGTTCACCGGAGTTCCCATTTGTGTGCGATTTTCTCCAACATCAGGCAGGGATGCCACTAAAGGTAGCGAATCCCAGAAACCTGACAGGCGGCAACAATCGTTTGTTACAGAAGTCTCGGCTGTTAGTGCGACCGCCGGGAAGCTCAAAGGGGGGTATGGTGATGTTACAAGTCATCGGTCAGTCCCCCAGCACACGAGTTAGCCGAAGGCAGCGTCCGTGTCTCACCCGGGTTGCGGCATTCACCTTGATGGCGAGTCTGGTGGGGATGTTGGGGATGACTCCGGTCCGCGCCACTGGCGACACCGACACCGAAGCCGAGGCCCTGGTGGATGGTGACGCCGATGTCTACGGGCCGCTCATCAGCCAACTCCCGCAGCTAGAGCCGGGACGGTTCGCCGGCCAATTCAGCAGCCGTGACCGTTCCGGAGGCAACAGCGACTGGAGCGATGAGAAGGCAAACCGGCTCGGGTACTTATACCGGGACAGCTACGGCCACCGGGTGCTGGCCGAGGTAAAGGGTGAGGGGGCGATCACGCGCCTTTGGTTCACCGGCATCGACCGGGTCGGTAACATTCGCATCTACATAGACAACGATACGACCCCCACCTACGACCTGCCGGTCCGGGAGCTGTTTGCCGGCACCCACCCGCCCTTCGTCCGCCCGTGGGTGGTGGACGACTCCCGTTCTAGTGGCGGGTTCGTATCCTACGTGCGCATTCCCTTCCGGCATTCGTTCAAAGTAACAACCACTGGTGAACCGTCGTATTATCACGTGGGATATGAGATCATCGCCCCCAGCGCAACCACCGCCCTGCCAACCACTGCCCCACCAACCACGGCCGGCTCTGCAGCGACAACTGCGAACACCGCGGTCACCGGCGTAGTGCCAACCAGTGCTGACCGTTCAACCCGGACAACCACCGGTGAGTTGCTGATCCCGCCCGGGGGGACCGCCTATTTATCGGAAGTACCGGGGCCGGCTGCGATCACCCGGTTGGTTTTCACCCTTCCGGATGTTCTTGTCGTTCCGCCCCCGGTCACCCGGAGGGTTCACGATAACGGCCGGGCCTTTACCGGATACAGCGAGTTCACGGTGAAGATCGATCCGGACAACCAGGGCGTCCGCCTGATACGCCGCCTCGATTACGGGATCGCCAACCAGACAGCGCAGGTATATGTAGATGGTGAACTGGTAGACGACTGGTCGACTCCGGGTTCGGCCGTCGGCTACAACTGGCTGGATGCTACCTTTGATATTCCCGCCGGCTACACCCGGGGCAAGAGCTCGCTCCGGATTCGCGTGGAGTTCATCTCGTCGCAGATCGATTGGAACGAGTTCTACTATTGGGTCTACATCCGCCCGGGGGCCAACGGCTCTGCGGCGGCCCGGACCGGGACATCAGATACAGTCACAGTTACAGTCGCCGGACAGCCTGTCCTCCAGGATGAACAGGGCGATCTCCTCATCCTGACCGACTCCATCGACGTTGGCTACGGTCCGTCGGAGGTTTCCCATGATTACCAGATCGTTGACGCGAAGTGGTTCGGCGACCGGGACTTTGAGTATGCCCCCGCCGGAAACAAGGAGACCGAGGCCCGCCAGGCCGCCTCCCTGCAGACTCTCAGGCAGCTATGGCTGGAAGCCAGTTGGGATGGACAGCCGGTGGCGGCGGTGCAAGCGCCGCTCTCCCTCTTCTTTGCCACTCCCATCGGCCCGCACCCGGTCGACTCGGCGCTTATCCAAGTGGCAGCGACGGGCGCCGGGGCGCAGCTGACCTCACTCTGGCCGATGCCCTTCTCCCGCAGTGCCAAGCTGCGCCTGCAGAATGCAGGCAGCACGGCGGTACGCGTGCAGTTCACCATAATCAGCGAGAGCCGGCCGGAACTGCCCGAACTGTTTGCGCAAGGCCGGGTTGGCTACTTCCACGCCACCTATCGCCGGGAACACCCGACCACCAACGGCCGGGATTACACCATCCTGCAGGTGGGCGGAGTGGGCAAGCTGGTCGGCGTCAGCATGCGCCTGGCCGGACCGCCCAGCCGGTGGTACTTGGAGGGTGATGAACGCATCCGCGTCGACGGCAGCAGCACGTCGGTGATTTACGGAACCGGTACTGAGGACCACTTCGGCGGTGGTTGGTATTTCAACCGGGGACCTTTCAGCTTGCCGTTCCATGGTGCACCGGGGCATACGGCGGAAGGTGGCCAGGATGTTACCAGTGTCTACCGCTGGTTCGTCCCCGACCCTGTTTCCTTCCGCGACGGTATCGTGTACTCGATCGAACACGGCGGGCAGAACGACGCCACGGCCGACTATGAAAGCGTGGCCTTCTGGTATGGCGTGGCTGCCATCGCCAGCCGTCTGACCGATGAGTTCCGGCCGGCTGATTCCGCCGATCAGCTGATTCACCAGTGGCAGGTGGCAGGTACAGCCGACAGCCAACTGCTCACATCGTCGTTTGAAGGGCCGTTGGATCGGGCCATGGTTCAGGATGCCGGTCTGTACCACACGGGACGGGCTTCGTTTACCGTCAGCCTGGATCCGGACAACCAAGGCGTGGTACTCCGGCGCCGGCTTGACGCCGGTGTGGTGTCACAGGTGGCCACGGTCCGGGTGGACGGGCAGGTAGTCGGGGAGTGGAGCAGCCTCGAGAAGAACTCCGTTCACCGTTTCGCTGAATCGGACTTCGTGCTGCCACCATCCGTGACC
>JBLNBY010000224.1:0-4572 GCA_050260295.1 Bacteroidota bacterium | reverse complement strand
CAGCGCGGCAAGGGCAGCTTCGTGCGCCAGTCGCCGGTGGGCCGCGGGTTGGTAGGACTCATCTTGCCGTACACCCGTCTGGTGGAAGCGGTGGCCGGAAAAGGTCACGACGGGCAGCCGGAGCAAACCGATCTTTACTATGGCCCTGTTACCCAGGCGTTTCGTTCCACAATGGAAGAGGCGGGTTACTCCGTTGTCCTGCGGGCGCTGGCGGGGGATGGCAAGCCGCTGCTCCCGGAAGAGTTGTTTGGCACACTCCAGGGGCTTGCCTTTCTGGCCCCACCGGCGGCTTTGCTTCCCTGGCTGCGACAGTTGGCCAACCGAGTGCCAATAGTGGTGATCGGGGCGACGTTCGCCGTTCCTGATTTCCCCTGTGTGGACACGGACAACATCGGCGGAGCTTACCAGGCAATATCCTACCTGTTGTCGCTGGGCCACCGGAGAATTGCCTACATTGGCGGCCCTGACTCTGCCAGCAACAGCCGGGATCGGGAGTATGGATACCGGGCGGCTCTGCAGGATGCCGGGGTTCTGGCTGAGCAGGAGCTGGTGGCTATCCAGCCTGAAGGAGTGCGGGATGAGGATTTCGGTGCGGACACGACCCGGCGGCTCTTGGAACTGGCAGATCGCCCCACCGCTATCTTTGCCGGAGGGTATTACCTCACGGTGGGGGCGCTAGCGGCACTCAAGGAGGCGGGACTGTCGGTTCCCGGCGACGTGTCGCTGGTCGGTTTCGACGACAGCAGCGTTTCTGTGTATCTCTCCCCTCCCCTGACAACGGTGGTACAGCCCCTGGGCCGGCTGGGGCGGACGGGGGCCGAGCGGCTGCTGCGCGAGCTGGCCGGAGAAAGCGATCCTCTTCGTCTCACCCTGGCCACCCGCCTGGTCGTCCGGGATTCTGCCGGTCCCGCCCCCTCCCCTGCTTCTGAGACAAGCCATGAACGCTCGTTCCCACAATCCATGCAGTAAGTGGGCTTGCAACGTTCAAGGAGGCGGGGCCGTCATTCCAGGCCGTGGTCTGGCTGGTCGGTTTCGCCGCCAGCAGTTTTGGCCTTCGTGGCTTCGGCGCACGAATGCCTTCGCAACGCAACATGGATATCGTAGGCATGGCGAAGAAGCTGAAGGTCAACGACCCGGCCCTGGTCCAGGTAGGACCGCGTCATTGTAGCGACCACATGCGCCGGGAAAAAGACCCAATGGTCGTACACGTTCATGTCCCGGGAAAACCGTCGCCACAGATCAACCCCGCAATCCGGGAAGTACTTCCATGCCAGCGCTCCCGTCGGCCATAGGCTGTGAAGGACCACCTCCCCCAGGTAGCTTTCAAAGTCCACACCCATAGCACAGATCGGAGTTTGAGCATATTCCCCGGGTTCTTGACCTATGAGGTCCCGATCTGCAAGTAAGTCCTCGATTAGCCTGCGAAGCACCTCGGGCTGGTGTCGTACGTGCATCACCTCGTGGATGAAGCCGGGGAGGGAATTCTCGAAGTCCTGCTCTTTCATTCCAGAACACTCAAACGTCATGCCACCGGGACCCGTCAACATGTCGCCGTTACCCCCGGAATACCCCGGTGCAGACAGAAGCAGATAGACCCGCAACGGTTCCGCTCGCCGGTCCAGTCCAAAAAAGGCGTCGGTATCACGGACCGCATCCCGCAGCCACGAGACGCTTTCGCCTGACAAGATCTGTCCATGATTGCGCAGTCTCTGCTCATCCTCGGCCCAGACGCGTTCGAATCGGGTAGCAAAAGCTTTGACAGCTTCCTGCCACGCCTCACATACCTCCGGAGCCCATCGGCTGGCCAGGACCGCAGCCCCCTCATCGGAGCTTGCTGCGGTAAGAACGACTGCCAGGATGCGTTCGCCATCTCTATCCCGCAATACCGCACGCAAGCGGTCTGCAGCCGCCACCT
The DNA here is from genome assembly GCA_050260295.1 of Bacteroidota bacterium. Classification (GTDB taxonomy): domain Bacteria; phylum Bacillota; class Limnochordia; order Limnochordales; family DUMU01; genus DUMU01. The sequence goes on along the minus strand of JBLNBY010000224.1, from coordinate 2,657 downwards.
CGCGCCGTGTAAGTGGACCAGTTCTCTCAAAGTAGGCTTGGTTGGACCACCGGTTTATGACCGGAACCCAGCCTGGTTGCTCGGACATTGGGCGCCCCCCTGTTTCAAAGGTCAAATGCAATACCTGTTCGCTCCCGCCGCCACTGCGGGACGGGGCGGCCGTTGACGGTCAGCTGCAAAACCGCCTGATCGGCCGGGCCCAAGCCCGCCCTGCCGCCAGGATGTCCGGCCAGGTAGACCGAGAGGGGACGCTCGCCGACTTTCTCGACCTCGACGTTGACAGATGTCCCCTGCCACTCGACAGATATGGTGGCCGGATGGTCAAGCAGCACCAGCGACCGGGAGTCTACGGTCAGTTGCGTACCGTTCACCAGGAGCGCTCGTGCCGCCTGTGGCCGATCCTGACCGTTGTTGCTGCCGTACACCATTAGTTCTCCGTCACCGTCGACTCGGGAGGGTACAGAGTACGGCCAATCCTCTATCCCCATCGCCGAAGCTTCCGCTGCCGCTCCCGGGTCACGCCAGGCAACCCACTGCGTCCAAACCTCGCCACTACCCAACGTGTACGAGACGGTGAGTCCGTGTCCGTCACCCGTAGCCGACGTCGTGTAGTAGACCGGATCATTCACACAAGCCGAGTCATCAGGACGCCGATCTTCCTTGTGACCTGTCGGGAGGTGCGAGCCGGTCCGGCGCGCCAGCCATGCCATAACCTGGCCGTCCCTTTCCGTGAGGCCCTCCCCCAGCCCATCTCCAAACGGGTTACCCGTCCCGGGCGAGTGGGTATAGAGCTTGTAGTAACCGGTATTTTGGAAAAACGGTTTACGAGCCAGATCGATCCCGGTCGCGACAGAGAGCGCGTCGACGAACTCAGAGACGAACAGGATATAGTGCTTCCAGTAAGCCGTCCCTTCGGCCCACCCGCCTTCGTCCCCGCCCCAGGCCGGGTAGATGGCAAAGAAGATGCGGCAAAGGTAATCAAACCACTCCCCGGCCTCCGGGACCTAGAGCTATGCCTTCGATCCTCCTGGTTGCCTCGGGCGAAAAAGATGGATCGTCGGCAATCTCGAGCACATATTCTTTTGCCCCGGGAAAGGGCTGCCACACAAAGGACGGCGGATTGGTCAGGACAGTCGCCCCGTCCTGCGGACGGTAGCCGAAATCGTGCGGACCGGGCTCAGGTTCGACGAGGAGGGTCTCCACTTCCAACGACACGCATTGCACCCCCAACGGTCAAAGGAATTCCATTATCCGGGTTTCTTTCAAACAACGCCAAGGGCGCCGGTTCACCCTTGCCGTTCATCTCCGGTCGCCTCTATAGGCCTTCGTCCGTGACGATCACCTTAGCATCGGCCCAGTCGGCGTGGTCATAGTTCACCCCGTCCCCACCATCGGTCACCACCAGCCGGAGCTCGGCCACTCCCCGTACATCTACCTCAACCGGCTGCGGGGATGATGAACCCTTCAGGACACCGCTGTCGTACAGCTTCCTGCCGTCACCCCACACCTGGAACACCACCGATCCCGGTCTGGCCTCATCGTCCACGCCCACCACGGCCATGAACTTTGCCGCTTTCCCGCCCAGGTAGTACACAACCTCCGACGGAGCATGCACCCCGAGTCCTTTGGCGAAGGTCTGCCTGCGGATGGTCAGAGTGCGGCCATCGCGGGCGGCGGTCTCACCGTTGCTCCGGTCGCGCTCGACCGGCCCCCAGCCATTGACCGCCTGCACCCACTCCAGATCGCTCAGGTATGAGGTCTTGGCCGGGGGCGTGGGCGGAACTGCCAGGGCCGTTTGGGCCGTTACCGTTGCGAGTTGCGCCGCCTGTACCGTCTGCCCGGCCCCGTGTCCGTACCGGTAAGTCAACCAAAGTGGCAATTCCACCGTCCCGCGGGGCAGGCCGGCCGGGGCGGTCACGACCCAACCGACCTTCAGCATCTGGCCGTCTGCCAGGGTTGGCGGGATGACCGGACCCGCCGAGCTCGCAGGGGTTCCTGCCAATGCCGGTGCGGCCGACCAACCCGCGGGTGCTGCCAGTTCCATTTGGATCTCTTCGATGGCCAGCGGGCCATCGTTTACTAGCGTAGCGCTGAGATGCTTACTCTCCCCGGGTAGGATGTAGGGCGATTCTTCCGCCTTCAAACTGACGGAGACCCGTGGTGGTGCTTCTCCCGCCGCCCCCGGACGGACCCGGAACATCGCCACCCCGTGCCGGGGCACAAAGGCACGGATCGGGCCGGTCGTAACGGTATCCTGGTGAGCCCACAGGTCCCGCACCACATAGGCTTCTGCGTCTGGCAAGCCCAGTTCACCAGCGTCTACTACCATTTCGGCCGCACTCTCACTCCGGTTGAGCAACACCACCGCCCGGTCGCCGTTGGCGAGCGGTTTGGCCCATACTTCCTGATCACCGTCGTCGCGGATCCTGTCTCCCTGAATACCGGCCGGGTCCTGGTTTATCGCAATGACTTCCCTATTGGTAAGGATCTCTCTCGTGGTTTCCGTCATGTTGCGCAGGTCGTTTCCGGCCATCAGCGGTGCATTCAGAATTGCCCAGAGGCTGAAATGAGCTCTGTACTCGGTTTCAGTCATGCCGCCGTTTCCCACTTCTAACATGTCAGGGTCGTTCCAGTGTCCGGGGCCCGCGTACCGGCTG
>JBLNBY010000223.1:0-2871 GCA_050260295.1 Bacteroidota bacterium | reverse complement strand
CTCCCACCGTCCTTAGGGGGCTTTTTAGCCGAGATTGGATTCAGTTCACATCGGCCTCGGCGAAGAATCGGCTGGAGAACGGCACGGCCAGCACTTCCTCGGCGAGGTCGAGCTCGTCCGGCTCGCTGCCGCCGGCCGGCCGGGTTATCTGGCCAATGCCGCGAGCCAGGAGCTTCCCCGCTTTCTCCCTGTCAAACTGCGCTCTCTCGCCCTCCCCCGCCAGTACAGCACCTATCCAATACGATCCCAGCTGGGCAACCTTTTCCTCCAGGGTCATACGGCAGAGCAGATCGTTGACCCTTGCTTCGACGGGGAGACTTGGATCACGGAAACGAAACATGCTATGATCCTGCGCTTGGTTCATTTGGACTTCCCCCCCTGTCCGGTACTGCTTGAGCAGCCGCTTCTCAAGCAGCCTCATCCAGTCCCAGCCAAGCAAGCTAACCGCCGAAGAACGAGAAGTCCGGGTTGTCGGTCACGATGAGGGGGCGAACCGGCGTGCCGTCGTTCCACTGCCCCATGAACTTCTGCTGGTCCGTATTTCCCAGCGCATACTCCCGGTCTTTCCCGTAGTAGACCGCCCCGATCAAGCCATCGGCCAGCTTCCAGTAGGCGAAATAGTCGAGGGCATCGGTTTCGAGGTTCCCAAGGGCAGCGTCGAGGATCTGGGAAAAGCCACGTCCCGCGGCACACGGAGAAAAGTGATCGGCGACGAGCACCGGCCGGCCGTGGTCGTCGCTTTGGACGATGACGAAGTCTTTGTTCGCCTCTGGAATATGGGCGAACGCCGGCCACATCTGCCGGGCGGTGCTGACCACGAGCGGCTCGGGCCGATCGCCGAGGACAAGTAGAAGCAGAGTCTCTGGCGGAATCGCCGGGTAGCGGGACAATTCCAGGATGGAGGGATAGTTTCGCCCGGCGTATCTCCCCTCGGAGTCCCCGGGCTCGATGAGCAGGAGCGCGGGGGTGGGCGGCAACCGGGTAACCCCCTGGCCGGTGCGGGCGGCCAGGTTGGCACCGATCACCGCTCCAAGGGAATGACCAATGATTACCGCCCGTTCACCGTCGGGGCGCACGTGACTACCGTCGTGAAGACGTTCCCAGGCATCCTCCGCCGCGGCCAGCGCTGCGCCCGTCATGCCGTCCGGCTCGCTGTTGAAGGCATCCTGGTACTTGGGGTAGATGACCACGTTGCCCCGGTAGACCAGATGATCGATCCAGCGGCGGTAGGGCTCGGGATCGATGGCGCCCCATCCGTGTAAGAGGATCACCACCGGGGCCTGGTCGGGCCGGGGGGCATCCGGTTCAAACAGCCAATAGGCTTCTCCACCGCGGCCGTAAAAGGAGACCCGCACGCTTTCGTTCCGGTACTCCTTCCCCCCTGGACCGGCTGCCGGCTGCAGCGGAGGAGCGGCGACCTGCGTCGCCAACATCGAACCGATGGCGACCAGCACACCGAAAAAGAAGATCAGGGTCAGCTCCCGGCCCATTACACCCCAAACTCCTCCCAGGTCGAACCCTTCTCACTTCTCACTTCTCACTTCGCACTTTGCAGTTCTCACTGATCACTTCTCATACGGCTGCCCGTCGGCGGCCGGCGGTATGGCCCGCCCGACGATGCCCGACAACACCACCATGGTCACGATGTAAGGCGCCATGAGCAGGAACTCGGACGGTATCGGTATCCCTAGGATCTGCAGCTTGGTCTGGAGCGAATCAGCGAAGCCGAAAAGCAGCGAGGCAGCAAACGCACCGGCGGGCGTCCACTTGCCGAAGATCATGGCGGCAAGGCCGATGAATCCCCGGCCGGCAGTCATCAACTCATCAAACCGGCCCACCGAACCCAGGGTAAAATACGCGCCGCCGATACCCGCAATCATGCCACCCAGGACCACGCTGATATACCGGACTTTCCAGACGTTGATGCCCAGGGTGTCGGCAGCCCGCGGGTGCTCACCCACGGCTCTGATGCGCAGGCCGAAGCGGGTCCGGAAGAGCAGGATGTGCAGCCCGACTACCAGTGCGATGGCTACATAGAAGAAGAGGTTGCCTTCGAAGAAGAGCGGCCCGAGCAGCGGGATCTGCCCGAGAAGCGGGATGGACAGGTTGGGGAACGTGCCCGAGTTATTCAGCCAGGCGATGTGCTGCAGAAAGCGAGCACTCAGGTAGCTCGTCACACCGGTGGCGAAGATGTTGATTACCGTACCGCTGACGATCTGGTCTACCCGGTAGCGGATAGAAAGACCAGCATGAATGGCAGCCAGCAAAGCACCGGTGAGAATGGCAGCCAAAAGGCCCACGATGAGACTGCCCGAGACCGAGGCTGCCACCACGGCTGTAAAGGCTGCGCCCAGCATCATTCCCTCGATCGCGATATTCACGACTCCGGACCTTTCACAGACCACCCCGCTCAGGGCAGCCAGGGTGATGGGCACCGCCCGGACGAGCGTCGCCTGCAGCATCCCAAGGAGGTTGAGGGACTGGCCAGCCGTGGCCCACACCAGGAAGGTGGCTACCAGCGAAAAGAAGGACAGGCCAATGACCAGATTGGCGGAACGCAGGCGTCCAACCGCATACCCCATACCCGCTGCCACAGTTACCAGCATGAAAAGGTAAAGAGTAGGATTGACGGGTACATTCAGCGGCCCGAGAGGCGCCGCCCGGGATACCCCTCCCGGCGTGAACCCAAACGATGCCTCACCTCCCGGTGAGGTGCGCAATAATCCGAGCACGATGACCAGCATCACCAGGAAGGCCACGACGACCGGGGTTCTGGCAGGCCGACCCGCCACGGGAGCTGCTTCAGCCCACACAGCCACACCGGGCTTTCCCTTGCCCAACTCCTGGCTGATCAACGGCCCCACCCCCTCG